>CANFUB010000317.1 GCA_947450015.1 Bacteroidota bacterium
CAAATAAGCATATTTAATTTTTTGGATATGTTACCTCAACTTAATTCATTTAACAAGGAAATATTAGAAGAAGTAGAAATTCTCATCAAATACAGCGGATACATTGAAAAAGAAAAACTTTTGGCAGAAAAATTGATAAGATTAGATAAAATGAAAATCAAATCAAATTTCGATTATAACGCTATTAAATCATTGTCAAAAGAAAGCAGAGAGAAATTGAGCAAACAACAACCTGAAAGTATTGGACAAGCTTCAAGAATAAGCGGAGTCTCGCCAGCAGATGTATCTATATTATTGGTTCATTTAGGAAGATGAAAAATACACTATTCCTATTCCTATTGTTCGTACTAACATCATGCGCTAATATGGTAGTTCCTAATGGCGGTAAAAAAGATGAGGCTATACCAATCATTAAAAGCAATAATTTAACACGCTTAAACTTCAACGAGAAAGCAATTAAATTAACTTTTAACGAGTATATCGTTTTAAACGACCCTAATAAGAACATCAGTATACAACCTAAGCATACCACATTCAAAACCGAATTAATTGGTAAAACTCTACTCATAAAGTTTGATAGTGCACTTCACCAGAATACAACCTATTCATTTTATATCGATAAAGGTATTCAAGATGTAAATGAAGGTAATACATTCAGTTATAAATACACCTTTTCTACAGGTAATTATAGGGACACAAATTTTATCGAATATACTATAGAAAATATAAGCCAACTAAAAGATTTAAGAATTGGCTTAAATAATATCTATATAGATTCATTACCTAAAATAAAATTTGATTACATCTATAATATTCAAGGAAATCAAATAAAAATTGATGGTCTTAAAAATATCCCTTACAATATGTGGATATTTACAGATAAGAATAATGATGCCATTCCAGATGAATACAAACCCATCTATTATGATACTACTAAAATAAATAGTAGTCAAAATATTGAATTAAATAATTGGATTAAAACAGATAATCTCGTTACTAAAAAATACAATAGATTTACTAAGGTTTTTAAACCAATAAACGATCTCAATACATATACTCCTTTAAATGATTATATATATTTAGATAAAGATTCTTCATTGTTTTACGAATCCAATGCTGACACACTTCCAATACTTAAATTAAAACAAGAATTAACAAGTAAATTATCTAATAAATTAGTAGCGGTTAATTCTAATAAAGAGTTTAATATTATTATAGATAAATGTGGGATAATTGATTTAAAAATTATTGATCAATTAAAATATACAGAAGATAATAATTACATCTATGTTACATCTAAAACTAAATTAGATTCAATAAATTTAAAATTTATCCATCCCTTAGATTCAGTTTCATTAACAATCAAAATTCAGTCCTATACTGAATCAAATAAATTATCAGTCTTAAGACTTACAAAGTCTGTTAAAATAGATACAATTATCATGGTATTATATGAAGACGATAAAATTCAATTAGAAAAAAAGATAATTTTAAATAGGGATCTAATTTTTTACTTACAACCAGGTAATTATAAAGTAGAATTTTATAATACAAGTTCATTTCAAAATTTAAGTTTTGACTATAAGAATTTAAGACGAATTTCTACTCCTATAATTAAAAAAGAAATTTTGTTAAAACCTAATTGGGACGAGGTTTTACAGCTTATTTTTTAAGAAAGAAATCAACATAATTAACAACACTAGCGCTTATAAATTAATAATAATTAGTATAACAAAATGTGCCACGTTTTGACGACTAATAACTTTAAAAAAGTATGGATAAATTAACCATAAATTCACCATTATAACCATTCATAATATTAACTTAAAATTCTATTAACATACATGTGTAAATGTTAACATATAATCAAGATTCTAATGATATCAATACTTACAGTTAGTCATTAATAAGTCAATAGATTGATGGTAAAAATATTTTAGTGATTTTTTAAAAGAAAAAACTACGAGTTATCACGATATCAACAGCCTTGTATTAATACTATATATTTATTTAAATAATTATAATACAATATTGGGAGGGGAAAATCCTTTGATTGAAATACTGAAAATTAAAATACTTTTGTACCATGATTGAAAAGATAAATCATTTGAAGGATAAAATTAAAACGTATGAAATTTCTAATTCTGAAACATTAGAAAATTACCGTTTAAAATTCCTTTCAAAAAAAGGGGAGCTAACTGAGTTGTTTGATATGTTTAAATTAATTTCTGGTGCGGAAAAAAAACATATTGGTCAACAATTAAATATCGTAAGACAAGAAATTGAATCTAAATTTAATGAAGCAAAAGATAAATTCTCCGCGTCAAATAAAAAAAGTAATTTAATAAGTGATTTAACTTTACCAGTATCTGCATTTAAAATTGGCAGTTCACATCCAATTACAAATGTTAAAAATGAAATACTTCAAATATTTGAATCCATTGGTTTTAATGTTGCGAAAGGTCCGGAGGTAGAAGATGACTGGCACAACTTTTCGGCATTAAATTTTCCTGAGAACCATCCAGCTCGGGATATGCAGGATACTTTCTTTATTGACAGTACAAGCGAAGAAAAATATGCTTTAAGAACACACACTAGTAGTGTGCAGGTGCGCTTAATGGAAACCACCAAACCACCTATCAGATCATTAATGCCCGGTAGAGTTTATAGAAATGAGGCGATTTCAGCCCGTTCTAATTGTTTTTTCCATCAAGTGGAGGGTTTATATATAGATGAGGCCGTAAGCTTCGCAGACTTAAAACAAACACTATATTATTTTGTCTCACAATTCTTTGGAGAACGTGAAATTAGATTCCGTCCTTCATATTTTCCATTCACAGAACCTAGTGCGGAGATGGATATTTATTTAGGCACAGCTACAGAGCAAGATTATAGACTAACTAAAGGCACGGGTTGGTTAGAAATATTAGGTTGCGGAATGGTAGATCCAAATGTTTTAATTAACTGTAAAATTGATCCAGAAAAATACAGTGGTTATGCTTTTGGAATGGGAATAGATAGAATTACCATGTTAAAATATGGCATCAAGGACATTCGACAAATGTTTGAGAATGATATACGATTCTTAGAACAATTCTAATAAGCTTTTGCAAATAACACACGCTGTTTAGAAGGGCTACCTGTTAAAATACATTTGCCGTCTTCTAAAGGATTATCCAAAGGTATACAACGTATGGTTGCCTTGGTTAGCTGTTTAATTTTTTCCTCTGTCTCGCTTGTACCGTCCCAATGTGCGGAAATAAAGCCAGCTTTTTCTTCTAAAACTTTCTGAAAATCTGCCCATGTATCCACCTTATGAATACTGCTATCCCTAAAGTTTTTAGCTCTCGTAAAAATAGATGTTTGAATATCATTTAGTAAGGATTTTACAGTATTCTCGATACCCTCTATGCTTGTCACAGATTTTTCTTTTGTGTCTCTTCTTGCTAATTCTACAGTACCATTTTGTATATCACGAGGACCTATACCAATTCTCAAAGGCACACCTTTTAACTCCCATTCAGCGAATTTAAAACCTGGTTTTTGGGTATCACGGTTATCAAATTTGACAGAAATATTATTTGTTTCAAGTTTTTTCTTAATGTCTTTTGCAGCTGCCTCAACTTGTTCTTTCTCCGCATCGCTTCTGTAGATAGGAACGATAACGATTTGATGTGGTGC
>CANFUB010000318.1 GCA_947450015.1 Bacteroidota bacterium
ATAAACACTATAACGAAGCTACACATTTCCAAAAAACAACAAAGTACTTCGAAGCAACAAACCCTACTGCTTACTGCCTACTGCCGACTGCCTATAGGGTTCCAAAGAGCTCAATCAACTTCTTATGTCTGTAATCAAACACTTGTTTCAATTTGTTTTTTACAACCAAGGTGTTCATTAGCTGACCTAAAGGACCGAAAGGGATTTTGTAGTGAACAATGTCATCCATTTGTATACCACCTTCTATGGCTTTGATATGGTGCTGGTGGTGCCAAAGGCTGTATGGACCGAAGCGCTGCTCGTCGATAAAATATTTTAGGTTTTCAACGTGGGTAATTTCGGTGACCCATTCCATTTTGATGCCTGCCAAAGGTTTTACATTGTAGGTAATAATCTGTCCAGCATACATTTTATCATCTGGCTTTACGCCATTGGTGATTTCAAAACCCATATCGTCGGGGGTAATGGTTTCGAGGTTATAGGGCGATGATATAAAGTCCCAAGCTGCTTGTAAAGTAATGGGTAATTTTTGTGTTGTTTTTATTTGGTAGATGGCCATGCTTGTAATGACAAACCAATGGGTGCTTTTGTTTTAAAGTGTTTTTTGAATCAATTGTTGTCTAATTAATTTGGGATTTTAAATTAATTAAATTTATATTTGAATTCTGTGCAAATCAATCATATGAGTAATAAAACAACTTTGTCAATCAACCAAGACATATTTAATAAAGCCAATATTTATGCCGTCAGGCGTGGCATACCCTTAACGACTTTGGTAGAAAAATATTTGCTTAAAATTGCAATGAGAGAGGACCAAAAATCAACCAAGTTGAACACTGTTTCAAATTTAATGGGAGTCGTTGAAGTTCCACAGGCGGAAGACTATCATGCTATCATTGCAAAAGCTTTAATAAACAAATACGAGCAATGAAAAATGTCTATGTAGAAACAAGTTTGTTGGTTGATTTTATTGTGAATAAAGCACCCATAGCGCAGGATATTAATATTCTCATTGATATGGCTAAAAAAAGAGAAGTTTGTTTGTACACCTCGGCAATTTCATTTGTAAATCTTTATAATATTATTTCTTACAAGGATCCTAAGGGAGATGCACTGGCGTTGTTGCAAAAATTGTCTCGTGTATTTGAAATAATCGAAGTTCCAAAATCTGCCATCAAGGAGGCATTAAAATCAGATTTCAAAGATTTTGAAACAGCAGTGCAAAGTTTTAGCTTGAAACTTTATCCCAGAATCGAACTGATAGTGGCCCGACATACCAAAGATTTTAAATTGAGTGACTTGCCAGTCTTTACAACCAAGCAAGTCTTTACTGAACTTTAATAGCGGTTTCAATTTTCTTGTTGAATAGAAAATTGATTTTCTCAATAAATTAACTTCAAAAAAATGGGTTGGGGGTATTTTTTATCATCATTCTTAATAAAGATGTCAGCGAGACTAAAACATTTTGACTATTCCTCTCCGGGGGATTATTTCATTACTATCATTACGAAAAACAGGGCCCATTATTTTGGCCAAATTATAGCCCCACCATTTGAAAGCTTGGAAGTTAGTGAGTCATATATGAAGTTAAACCCAATTGGGCTAAGGGCTCATCATTGTTTATTAGAATTGAATCATCATTTTAACAATGCCATCATTGATGAATTTATTGTGATGCCTGACCATGTCCATTTTATTTTGAGTATAAAAAAACCAAACACAACAGATGCAACAACTCAAAAGGAATTTAAATCCAATCAATTTTCAAGGCCAGTTGCAGGTTCAGTGTCTGTTATTGTTCAGCAATTCAAGGCCGAAGTGAAACGGTGGTGTGGTAAAAATGGGTTTGAAGCGTTTCAATGGCAACCAAGGTTTTACGACCGATTGATAAGAGATTATCGAGAATTTGCCAATGTAAAGAAATATATCCAAGATAATCCCAAAAAATGGGGCAAAAAATAGTTGCGCCATCATGTATGATGGTGCAACATCATACGTGTTACTCTACCATACCTGTTACACGATTGTACCTGTTACACCATCATACGCGTTACTGCATCGCAGGTGGTACACCATCATGCCTGTTACAAGAGCATACCTGTCACACCATCATATATGATGGTGTACTATCCTGCCAACCCCTGCTCTTCTCGCGCTTTTTTCGGTAAGCTATTCCTCACCAATTCATAGCTGTGGTCGATCAATTCCATCACAAATGACTCTTTCAAACCTTCGAGGGTCACCGTGTTCCAATGGGTTTTGTTCATGTGGTAACCAGGTTTTATTTGTTCGTATTCTTCTCTTAATAATACAGCACGCTCGGGGTCGCATTTTAGATTGATGCTTACAAAGTTGTCGATACTGCTGAGAGCAAATAATTTACCACCTACTTTCATTACTAGGGTGTCAGGACCGAAGGGGAGGTCCTCGGAAGTGCCGGGTTTACTGAGGCAGTAGTTTCTGTAGTGTTCGATGTCCATGGGAGGATTACAAGTACAAACATAGAAAGAAAACCATTCAACACAAAGCGAAGCTTCATTGATGCCATATTGAAAAGATAAAAAATCAATATAAGTTACAAAAGTTTTTTTTGGTAATGGTGTAAAAAAATAATTTAGGGTTGTGTCAGCTGTTGTAGTATAAATACAGTTTTTATAAGAGCACACCGCGAAGCAGCATTGATGCCTTAAAAAAAACAATAAACAAATCAATATAAGGGCTTTTTTACTTTGTAAAAAAGGTAGCTCGCGAAATTACTGGTTGCTAAAACCATGACGTCACATTGAGCTTGTTTGATTCTAATTGACGAAGTGCGACTCGTAACTGTGTGAACCTAGAAAGAAGTTGCAATGGTATTGTGATACAACTTAATAAAACATCTATTTTTCTTTGTTAAATTTCTGTTCAATACTTTAAATTATTTGTCTCTGTAAAGGGTTAAATTTGCGCCATGAATATTTTGATTCTTGGCAGTGGTGGACGTGAGCATGTGTTCGCTAAAAAAATAAGTGAAAGTCCCCTTTGCGATCAACTCTTTATTGCGCCAGGCAATGCGGGTACTGCGCTTTGTGGCGAAAATTTGAACTTTGCTGTAACCGATTTTCAAAATATTAAGGCTGTATGCTTAGATAAAAAAATCGATTTGATTTTACCGGGTGGTGAAGACTCATTAGTAGCAGGTATTACCGATTTTATAAAAGCAGATGTGCAATTGAATCATATAATGGTTGCCGGTCCTTCTAAGGCTGGCGCCATGATAGAAGGTAGTAAAGATTTCTCTAAAATATTCATGCAGAAATATGGTGTGCCTACTGCCGCTTATCAAACCTTTACGAATGCGAACATTGCCGAAGGTCAGGCGTTTTTAAGTACACTTAAACCACCTTTTGTTTTAAAGGCCGATGGCTTAGCTGCTGGTAAAGGGGTTTTGATTATCGCTGATTTAAAAGAAGCCAAAGCGAGTTTAGCAGAAATGTTGAATGGTAAATTCGGTAAGGCTAGCGATAAAGTAGTGGTTGAAGAATTTTTAGATGGCATCGAAATGAGTTGCTTTGTTCTAAGCGATGGTACCAACTATGTTGTATTGCCCGAGGCCAAAGATTATAAAAGAATTGGTGAAGGTGATAAGGGATTAAATACAGGTGGTATGGGAGCCGTTTCGCCAGTGCCTTTTGCCAATGC
>CANFUB010000319.1 GCA_947450015.1 Bacteroidota bacterium
CCAGCTTTAACAAAAGAACAGTTTATTAAAGATTTGTTGACAGGTTTAACAGCCCCTCCAGGTTATTTCCCAAGCAATGTGCTATTAAATATTAAAGGTTATGAAAGCTTCGATACTGTGGTTGAAAAAGCAATGCATGGTTATAACGTAAACGATTTTGAAGTGATTGCCAACGAAACCGAAGCCTTGGTTTTAGACACAAGAAATGCCGAAGATTTTAAAAACGGCTTCATTCCCAATAGTATCAACATTGGATTAGAAGGCAGCTTCGCCCAATGGGTAGGAGAAATGATCAGTGATATCAATCAAAAAATTTTGTTAATCACCTATGATAACAAAGTTGAAGAAGCCATTACCCGTTTGTCGCGCGTTGGCTATGATGGGGTCATCGGCTATTTAGAAGGTGGCTTTAATGCATGGTTAAATGCCAACAAACCAATTGAGACCATCGAAAGAGAAAATGCAGATGCATTGGCCATTCAATATAGCCAGAAGCCTTTAATCATCGATGTTAGAAAGAAAAGTGAATTTGATTCTGAGCACATCATCGGAGCACTTAATATTCCATTGAACCAAATCAATCTGCATTTGGCTAAAATTCCTAAAAGCCAACATTTCTTTTTGCATTGCGCAGGCGGTTATCGCAGCATGATTGCCGCTTCAATTTTAAAACAACGCGGTTGGAATAATTTCACAGAAATAAGAGGCGGTTTTGCTGAATTGGCAAAAACCAGTTTGCCTAAAACCAACTATGTGTGCCCTACAACTTTATTATAATTTTTAATATTTTATCTATATGCCACGCTATCGTCAAGTCGGAAAAATACCACATAAACGCCACACCGTTTTTAGACAGCCCAATGGAAACCTTTACCATGAAGAATTATTTGGAACAGAAGGATTCGCTGGTGTTTCCTCTTTGGTTTACCATTTATATCCACCAACCATCGTTAAATCCATGGGCGAACCCTACAGTGTCCGTCCAGAAATAGCCATTGAAGATAATTTGCAAAATCGCAGTTATCAAGGGTTCGATATTGCCCCCGAGGCCGACTATATCCAAAGTCGCAAAGTACTTTTTACAAACAATGATTTGCACATAGGCATGGCTGCACCATCAAAAAGTGTCAACGATTATTTTTTTAAAAATGCCGATGCCGATGAAATGTTGTTCATTCACAAAGGATCTGGTGTTTTAAAAACCATGTATGGTCGTTTGGATTTTAAATATGGCGATTACCTTATCATTCCTAGAGGTACCACCTACCAAATTCAATTCGATACCGCTGAAAATAAAATATTGTTTGTAGAATCCTTTAGTCCGATTGAAACGCCTGCGAGATATCGCAATCAGTATGGACAATTTTTAGAGCATTCGCCTTTTTGCGAACGCGACTTCCGAATGCCTTATGACATGGAAACACACGATGAAAAGGGCGAATTTTTAATTAAAATAAAAAAGCGTGGTTTAATTTATCCATACGTTTACGAAACACATCCATTCGATGTGGTTGGTTACGATGGCTGTTCTTATCCATATGCCATTTCAATTCACGACTTCGAACCTATTACCGGTCGCATTCACATGCCACCCCCAATACACCAGCAGTTTCAAGCGAATAATTTTGTGATTTGCTCTTTTGTACCTCGCTTATACGATTACCATCCTGATGCCATTCCTGCACCTTATCACCACAGTAATATCGACAGTGATGAGTTGTTGTATTATGTCGATGGTGATTTTATGAGTCGCAATGATATCAAGCAAGGACAAATCACCTTGCATACAGGTGGCCTTCCGCATGGTCCACATCCGGGTGCTATTGAAAGAAGCATAGGTAAAAAAGAAACCAATGAATTGGCGGTGATGATAGATCCATTTAAACCTGTTCAAATAACCAAAGCAGCCCTCGAAATTGAAATAAAAGATTATTACCATTCGTGGCAATACCAACATTAAAAAAATAATTTAAAATCAAATAAATATGATCACAGAAGATTTAACCCAAGTTAAAAATTTTCAGTATTCTGAAACTCAAAAAATATTTGCCGATGCCAAAGATTTTTTACCAATTAATGGTACCGATTATGTTGAGTTATACGTAGGCAATGCAAAGCAAGCGGCCCATTATTACAAAACTGCTTTTGGTTTCCAAGACCTTGCTTATGCTGGCTTAGAAACAGGTGTAAAAGATCGCACATCTTATGTTTTGCAACAAGGCAAAATTCGATTAGTGCTAACCACACCTTTAGATCCATCAAGCGATATTTCGAAACATTTAATTCAACATGGCGATGGTGTTAAAGTAATTGCCTTATGGGTGAACGATGCCTATGATGCCTATCAACAAACCATCAGCAGAGGTGCCGAAAGTTATTTATTGCCAGAAACCATCGAAGACAAAGATGGCTTTATTAGAAAAGCGGGGATTAAAACCTATGGTGATACCGTTCACGTTTTCATAGAAAGAAAAAATTACAATGGTGTTTTCTTGCCAGGTTACGAAAAGTTAACAACTGAATACAATCCTATTCCAACTGGGTTGAAATACATCGACCACATGGTGGGAAATGTAGAAATGGGCAGCATGAATAAATGGTCAGATTTTTATGCCAATGTGATGGGTTTTGCCAATATAGTGACATTCGATGACAAAGATATTTCGACTGAATATACAGCATTGATGAGTAAGGTGATGACCAATGGTAACGGTTATATTAAATTTCCAATCAACGAGCCTGCAGTTGGTAAAAAGAAATCGCAAGTAGAAGAATATTTAGATTTTTATAGAGGTCCAGGCTGCCAACACATTGCGGTAGCGACTGACGATATTGTATTTACAATTTCAGAAATGCGCAAACGCGGTGTTGAATTTTTATATGTTCCAGGTACTTATTACGACAGTGTGCCCAATCGTGTTGGGAATATTGAAGAGGATTTAATGGAATTAAAAAAATGGGGCATTATGGTGGATAGAGATGAAGAGGGGTATTTATTACAAATTTTTACAAAACCTGTAGAAGACCGCCCTACTTTATTTTTTGAAATCATTCAAAGAAAAGGCGCACGCTCTTTTGGCAAAGGCAATTTTCAAGCTTTATTCGAATCGATAGAAGCTGAACAAGAAAGAAGAGGCACCCTATAATTAAAATCTATGAAAGTTTCGAATCCTATCAATTTGAAAAAATGGATTGATGACAATCGCCATTTGTTAAAGCCACCAGTAGGCAATCAAGTGGTTTATAAAGACAGCGAATTCATGGTGATGGTAGTTGGTGGTCCTAATGCGCGTAAAGAGTTTCATTACAATGAAGGTGAGGAACTATTTTATCAGCTAGAAGGCGATATGCAATTGCCCATTCGCGAAGATGGAAAAACACGCATTATTACTATTAAAGAAGGCGAGCTTTTTTTATTGCCGCCCAAGGTTGAACATTCGCCGCAAAGGTTCCCAAATACAGTTGGCTTAGTGATAGAGCGCGAGAGACAAAAAGATGAGTTGGATGCCTGCGCATGGTATTGCGAAAATTGTGATCAAGAACTGTACAGAGCCCGTTTTCATTGCAGTGATATTGTCGGTCAATTGCCATTATTAATGCAAAGCTTCTATGATGATATTACTTTAAGAACGTGCAAACATTGCGGCGCTGTAATGGAAGTTCC
>CANFUB010000320.1 GCA_947450015.1 Bacteroidota bacterium
AAAGCACCGATGTTTACAAAGCTTGGCATTAAAATAACACCCTTATTGATAAAGGCTCCATAACGCGCTACCGAACCCATTACGGCTCTAACACCTTGACCAGCTAAATCACTTTTCAAAGGAATCTTGTCATAAATTTCATAAGGACCCATTCTATGCGTTTCCATGGTTTGAATAGGGAAATACAAAATCACACCTTTCTTCACCCATTCATTTACCTTCCATCCATCGGCAGTTGGTTCGGCCACACGAATATGACCTTTATCCAAACTTTCAATTAATGATTTGATGGCTTTTTGAGTCTCCGCTTCTTTCACCAATTCGCGATTGTCCCAAGCTTTTTCAATGATGGTTTGTAAATTTTGTAAGTCTGTCATTTGTCCTCTTTTTATTAATGCAAAGCAAATCAAAATATTCCATTAGAAGGCAAGTTTTATAAAAAAGAAATCGATAATCCTTCAACAAATAATTATCGCAATAATGTAAAGGTGCCCGAAAAATGTTTAACATCCTGATGAAGACTGTCTCGGCACTCAATAGCATAAACATACACATCTTGTGGGCAGTACTGATGCTTATACATACCGTCCCATCCAATTTCATAATGCGTAGTTTCAAATAATAAAAGCCCCCATCGGTCAAAAATTCGCAGGGTTATATTTTTGTCTCTTTTTGTAATGGGCTTAAAATAATCATTCTCCCCATCGCCATCTGGATGGAAGGCATTGGGAATAAAAATAGTTTCATTGTCATTAATTGAGATGGTTTTCGTCATCGTATCGCTGCATTGTGTTTGGCGATTGATGGCAATTAAACGAACGGCCTTTGTTCCTTTTTTTGTGTAATGAAAGAAAGGGGATGCCGCAGTTGAACTATCTGTAAATGGAAAATCGAACCGCCAATTAAATTGATTGGCACCTGTGCTTGCATTCAATAATCTAAAGGTGTCTCCTGTTTCAATAAATGGTGTGCTAAATTCAAAATCTGCTATTGGGTTTTTATTGACCAAAATATCAATGGTAAGAATGGAATCACACCCGAAAATATTGGTGAATGTATCGTGATAAATGCCAGTTATTGCATACGTTTTTCTGCCAATTTTAATTTGGTCGCCCTCGCAAATAGCAGCTGCTTGTGTAATGCGTGATACTGGTCGGTGTTTAATTTCAGTCGTTAAAATGGAATCACATCCAATGCTATTTTTAAAGGTGTCTTTATAATTGCCTGCGTGATAGTAGAGATGTTTTGCAACCCTAAAAAAGTCGCCCTCGCAAATAGAAATGATTTGAGAATGGGTAGATACTTTATTAAAACTTAAATGGGTGGTGATAATGGTATCTAAACCATAATTACTAAAAATAGTGTCATTAAATCGACCAGCAATTTTATAATGGTGTTTGCCAATTGAAAATGAATCGCCCGGACAAATTTTAATCACTAATTGTTTAAGGATGAAGGGTTCTTTTCTTGTAGGTTCACACAATTCTATTGGCGGTATTCTTGGATTGATTTTGGTAAATTGAAAACGAATTTTATTTTGAAGATTCATCCAAATAGAACCATCCTTCGACATGCCACTGGCATACAATTCACCATCAGTTTTAATAATGTAAGAAAAGCGTTCGCCAGCCATGATATCATTTACATTTGTAGCGACTAACTTGGGGCTGTAAAGGCGAGGTTCTGTTGTGCCACCTTGTCCATAACCATTAAATCCCCATGCATAACAATTGTGGCTAGAATCTAAAGCCAAAAAATGATCCCCATCGTTGCACCCAGAAATGGCAACAATATTGCGCAAACTTGTAATCATTTGTGGTGTCCTGTTATCCCTGATGGTACCATTGCCATTGGAACCATTCATGCCAGAACCCCATGCATAAACATTGCCATATTTGTCTAAGGCCAAGGCGTTGTTTTGATTGGCTTTAATGTCTACAATGTTTTCTAAACCGTTAATTTTTTGAGCAATCAAGGTCGTAGAAAAATAAAAATTTCTGCCAGCTTGCATCACGTTGCCATCTGCTAATAAAACAATATTGTTTGAGCCAGAATTGGCAACCCTTACTGCATTTTTAATCCCAATCATTTTTTGTGGAATTAAAGTGCTGTTTTCGTTTATTTCATTGTTGCCAAATGATCCATTTAGATTCGATCCAACCGACCAAACAGTGCCATCTGTTTTTACAAATGTGCAAACATCCATGCCAACATCTACAAACTTTACTTTTTCAATAACCTTTGTTGGTTTGTTGCTAGCCAAATGCCCCCACACCCAACCCGATTTGTCGTATCGGATGGCGCCCATTAAATAGCCAGTTGAATAATAAAGTACCTGCGTCATACCAATAACTCTAGTAGGTGTTGCATGACCTGTATTGGTGCCATCGCCCAATTGTCCATATTCATTGCCGCCCCAGCCAAACAATTGATTGGTATCGCCACAAATGGTGTAAGCCGAATAAGCACCTACTGTATAGTTATAAGGTTTGTACCACAGTCGACCACCAAAGCCATCACCAACAATACTGTTCTGCGAAAAGATGGTATTCAAATTAACCAAAACCATTAAAACCAAGGATACATTTTTTAAAGAAAGGCGGTTGTTTTGTAAAGGATGTTTTGGCATAAGCTGATAAAATTAAAGGGTGAAAGGATATAAGAACGCTAACTTGAAATGAAGACACAACCTTTTTTAAATGTGTTGCCTGAATAAAAAATATTGCTTGATAAAACAAAGCTATACGCGTCCATCGAACCATTAAATAAATTTTTATTATGCTTGAGTTTACTTAAATTGCATCTTATTAATGCTTAAGAAAACAACTAAAAGTTGCTTAGTTTTATCAAACATAAAATGTCAGTTAAGTTCATTTATCGAATAATCATTTGTAGATGTTAAGTCGCTTTTTTATACCGTTCATACTGCTGTGTTCAAATTTGTGTTCTGCACAAACTTTGGATAGCACTGCAATTAGAAAGGCAAGACTAATAAAAGAAATAGAACAATCAAATTATAATGAACTTTGTTATGCGGGTTCTATAGAGCCACTTTCTAACTTGTGTCTAAAATTAGATAGCCTGTTTAATTTGTCAAGTTTTGATGAAATTATTTCTTATTGTGACGATACAAGTCATGTTTTAAAGTTTTATGCTTTTGAAAAAATAGCATCTCAAAATGATCGATTGGCGTTTAGCATTTTGAAGAAAGAAATTTTGGATTCAACATTGTTTAACAAACAGTCTGGATGTTTATCATTAAGTAAACCATTTAACTTGTCACTAATAGGTGAATACCTGCGTTTTTTGGAATTAAAATATGCGAGAATTGAATTGGTTACTCCCAATCATAGGGTTTCGTATATTCCAAAATCAAAAAGAAAACAATGGCAGAAAAAGAGAGTTGAACTGCTACAATTGTTGAAAGATAATCATATTAACGCAACTCAATTTGAAATTTTGTTACATTAAAATTTAATCTATTCTTTTTCATTTGTCTAAATTTTAATGACACTATACAATGCTTTCATTTTTTTTAAGCAAATTTGTGCCACAAAACCGTTTAATATGTTGTATTCAAAATTGAAAGTTCTAGGCTTGTTCATAGCCCTTTTGTCAAGTCAGTTTATCTTCGCCCAAACCGCTCGCATGTTTACCATGG
>CANFUB010000321.1 GCA_947450015.1 Bacteroidota bacterium
AACGCATACTATCAACCCAAAATGAAAAAAATAATCCCCTTTTTAGGCTTATGCCTTGCACTTACTTTTTTAACAACCCTCCAGTCGTGTAAGAAAGATAAAGCAGTAACTGATGAAGCAACAATTGAGAAGGCACTTGATGAATTTGTAAAGGAGCTAGAATCGAAACCTACCGATACAACTGATATTTCTGCAAGGGTTAAAAATTACATGGCGGGTAAATCAACCCTTTTTTATGGCGCAACTGTTACGCTATTAGATTCAAATAAAAAAGCGATTAAGAGTCCTTATTGGCATAGACAAAATGATACCTTGGTTTACGCCAATTTAATGGATACTGCCTATCAAATTGACAAGCAAGTATGGTTGCGTGAGACCATAGATGGTGGCAAGGCGTTATGGACAGCCCCTTATTTTGATGCGGGAGGTGGCAATATATGGATGAAAACCCGCACCGTTCCTGTATACATCAATGGGAA
The DNA here is from genome assembly GCA_947450015.1 of Bacteroidota bacterium. Lineage (GTDB taxonomy): Bacteria > Bacteroidota > Bacteroidia > NS11-12g > UBA955 > JABMMZ01. The sequence goes on from CANFUB010000321.1 coordinate 480, forward strand.
AATAAAAGCTGTAGCGACTACAGACCTGCCAGTAAAATAAAGAAAGTAACTAGCAGTTATTTTTGTTGCTAAATTATCGCGTATCCTAGGCCAATCTATAACTTCGCCAACAAGCGGCAGCCTTTATAAATCAGCTTTTTCCAATGGCATTTACTAAGTCACATTCCAATAATCTGCGGATTTGAAGTTTATAAATAAAACATACCACTTGGTATGTTTTACACCGGCTATTGAAATCCTCGTTAGATTAGTGAGTGTATGAATCCCAAATAAATAAGGTTAATTTTAGCTTTGCTTTATTTTTTCCTTGAATGCAGCATCTAATGTATAAATTCATTCAACGAATAGAAACTCAATAAACGTAAGTTCGGGATAAGCGATTTTAATAGCATTAAGACCGATTGTCTACATCACTCAAATAATCTCTTATTATAAAGCGTCAATAGTCATAAGGTATTAAATTGGCAACCTTGACTTGTAAAGAAACAAGATATTATGAAACCGCATCTGCGGGCTGGGTCCATCCCGATAAAAATCGGGACGTAAAAATTTCAATTGGTCAACGAGCTAAAAAACCATTGAAAAAAGCCTTAACCATAAGCATTGCAAAACTGCAGTTATATGCGCAACATGCGGGCTGGGTCCATCCCGACAATAATCGGGACGTAAAAATTTCAACTTATCAGCGATGAAAAAAAAAGACCATTGACTAAAACCATTAACAACTACCATAGCAAAACATTAGTTAAATGCGAGACGTGCGCGTTGAGTCCATCCCGATAAAAATCGGGACGTAAAAATTTCAATTGGTCAGCGACAAAGGGCGAATAAGTCAAAAAGACCATAATAAAAATATTAACCCTTAACAATGCACTACTATCGCTATATGCGAGACGTGCGGGTGGAGTCCACGCATGCGTAAAAATTTCTTTTTGGCGGCGATGAAGGGCGGGCCTGTGCGGGATGCCAAATTGAAATTTTATATGCGTGGTGGGCTTTTTTGGTTACTTTTTTGACCAAACAAAAAAGTAATAAAAGCGTAGTTATTATGCGAAACCATTTCTCTATGCACAACATTAGTTATATGCGAGACGTGCGCGTTGAGTCCATCCCGATAAAAATCGGTACGCAAAAAATTCAACTTGTGAGCGATGAAAAAAAATACCCTTGACTAAAACCATTAACAACTACCATAGCACAACATGAGTTAAATGCGGGACGTGCGCGTTGAGTCCACGCATGCGTAAAAATTTTATCTTGTCAGACTATGAAGGGTTGAATGCGCGGCAAGACAAGGTGAAATTTTCTATGCGTGGTGGTTTTTACTCGCTTCGCTCATGAGATCGCCTTCGGCTAAGTTTTGTTACTTTTTTGTCCACCAAGTATTCGCTTTGATGCCTTAATTTAAAATTAAATTATCAAAAAACAAAAAAGTAAGAGAGTAAGCTTTGCAAAGCAAAGCTCCATAGCAACTAAGTTTTTACAAAATACAACCTACGCATTGCACCCATCCCGATAACAATCGGGACGTAAAAATTTCTTTCGGTCAGGGATGAAGGGCGAGCCTGCGCGAGAATACCGATTGAAATTTTCTATGCGTGGTGGGCTTTATCCGCTTCGCTCATGAGAACGCCTTCGGCTTAGTTTTGGTTCCGAAAGCTTTCGGAATTTTTGCCCACCAAGTATTCGCTTTGATGCCTTAATTTAAAATTAAATTATCAAAATAAAAAAGTAATAAAAGCATATTAGAAATGCAAACACTTATTTAATTGCACAACCTGTGCGTTGATTCCAACAACACGATTTTGGATATGGAGTAGATTCTAATATATTTCAATTTGATAAAAAACATACCAAGTGGTATGTTTTTTTATTTATATCAAAATACACTACTCCCCTACTCCAACCACCCTGCCAAATCCTTTAACATAGCAGCACTGATGGTATGCCCAACGGGGTAAGTTTTAAAGGTGGGGTTCAATCCTTTTTGTTTTAAATAAGCTACGCTTTCGTTGGCGTAATGAATGCCTAAGACATTGTCTTGGGTGCCGTGGGAGATGAATATTTTAAGCCCAGATAATTGGGCGCTGTCTTTAATCAAGGGGCGCACTTCTTCTAAGAGGCGACCGCTCATAGCCGCTATGCCTTTGATTTTGCTAGGTTGGGTGAGACCTACACTGTAACTCATAATGGCACCCTGACTAAAGCCACACAAGTACACCTGTTGGGTATCGAACTGGTGTTTGGTTTTGAGTTGTTCAATAAAATCTAAAATGGTGGTTCTGCTGCTTTCTGCTTGTTCTTTGTTAATAGCAGGTTTGCCAGTACTAAAATCGACTTGGTACCAAGCATAACTCTCAGGCCCTAAGGTAATCGGTCCGCGGGCAGATACTATTAAATATTTGGCAGGCAATTGAGCAGCTAATGAAAATAAATCTTGCTCATTGCTCCCTACCCCATGCAATAAAATTAAGAGAGGAGGATTTTCGCTGGACACTCGCGGGGCTTGGTAGACATAGGTGAGTTTCATAGGTTCGTTTTCTTTGGTGTACATGGCTGAGATTAAAAAGAGAAGGGCTAAACTTAAGGTGGTGTAAATTATTTTTTTCATGTTATCCGATTTTAAAACAACGCATGCCAATATTGGCGTATTGAAAACCTTCATATAAATAGGTCAAGGGTTCATTTGCTTCGGCCAAACCCAGGGCATACAACATGGGTATGTAATGGTCTTCCGAAGGGATGGCTTTTAAAGCAGAGGTGCCTAATTTTTTATAGTCAATCAAGCCATTGTAATCTTTGTTATCGAGCTTTGTTTTCACAATGCTATCGAACTCCAAAGCCCAGTCGCTAGTAGGTGCATCGATGTTCACCCAATCGAGCTCACCCAGGTTGTGCACGATGTTACCACTGCCAATAATGAGCACCCCTTTCTCGCGCATTTTTTTAATGGCTTGTGCAATTTCAAAATGTTTAGCGGCCGACTGCAAATAATCGATGCTGAATTGAAACACGGGCACATCGGCTTGGGGGTACATAAATTTTAGAACCGTCCATGCCCCATGGTCGAGGCCGCGGTTTAAATCTTCTTTGATGCTAGGCAGTTCTTGGATGACGGCTTTGGCCAATTCGGGATG
>CANFUB010000322.1 GCA_947450015.1 Bacteroidota bacterium
CATTATCAAAAAAGCAAGACCTTGGAATACATTTTCTCGAGTGCTAGTGCTTGGCGACCACCTGCACCCAATGAGTTATACAGCAACGGTTTGCACCAAGGTTTGGCCAGTATAGAAATTGGCGATTCTGCATTAAAACCAGAACGCTCTTATCACAACGCAATTCAATTAAAATACAATACAAAGAAAATAAAGATTGAAGCCGAAGTGTATCAAAAGTACATTCTTGGTTTTATCAATTTAGTGCCTTCAATGCCACCACAATTAACCATTCGCGGGGCTTTTCCTGTGTATGAATATGTGCAACAAAATGTGCAGATGTCTGGATTGAACATGGCCATGAAACTCGATTTGAAAAAATTCTATTATGTAAAATTGAGTTCTAATGTATTGGTGGCAAGCGAACTTCATACACATGCACCATTAAGCCAAATGCCACCATTTTCTGGTAAGTTAACGGCTGGTAAAAGTACCAAAAAATATATGTTTCAACTGTGGGGGCAAGGGGTTGCAAAACAATACAGATATCTCCAAGGGTCCGATTATGTGGCTCCACCAAAAGGTTACGTATTGTTGGGGGGCGACCTTTCTACCGAATTTAAAATTAAACAACAACCCTTTAGGTTCAATTTGTCCATCAATAATTTATTGAACTCAAAATACCGGTCTTATCTCAATAGGTTTAGATACTTTGCCGATGAGCCCGGCTTCGGCTTAACCGCACGTTTAATTATGCCTTTGAATTACAATCTAAAAAACAACATAAAATAAAAATAATCAAATCACACCCCAAATGAAATTAAATCAAATAAAATCGACTCTTATTATTGCCATCACTACATTAAGCCTTGGCGCATGTAATGAAAAAATACCCGCTCCAACCACACCACCGCAGAATGAAACAGAATTAATAACCACTGTTAAATTAATTTTTACTGATACTGCAACAAATGCCGTTCGCACAGCTTATTTTTACGACGTTGATGGGCCTGGAGGTGCTTCGCCCACTGTGTTAGATACCATAAAATTAAAATCAAATACAGTTTATAAAACAGCCATTTATTTATTAGATGATTCTAAAAATCCTGCGGATTCTATTTCAAATGAAGTATTAAAAGAAGGGCAAGACCATTTGTTTGTCTTTACAAAAGTGGGTATCAACTTAAACTTTCAGATAGCCGATAAAGACATCAATAGTTTGCCTATAGGTTTGTCTTCTTATTGGTCTACAGGCGCTGTGTCAAATGGTGCTGTTACGGTAACACTCAAACATCAGCCAGGTGTTAAAGATGGTACCGCTGCCCTTGGTGAAACCGATGTGGAGATTTTGTTTCCATGCAAAATTCAATAAGTATTTTTTGTACAAAGATTGTAAAACTTAACTTTGCCCAACATGTCAGCACAATTTACCGATATGATCGGACGACAAGTGGTACTTGAAAAAGCGCCAGAGCGCATTATTTCCTTGGTGCCTTCGCAAACCGAATTGCTTTATGCGTTAGGTGTAGGTGATAAAGTTGTTGGTCAAACTGTGTTTTGTATTCATCCTGAAGAAGGCTTTAAAACAACTACAAAAGTAGGAGGGACCAAGAAAGTTAAATATGATGTTATAGCGGAATTAAAGCCTGATTTAATTATTTGCAACAAGGAAGAAAATACAAAAGAAATAGTCGAAACACTTGCAAAGTCATACCCAGTATGGGTAAGTGATATTTACAATCTTAAGGATAATTCAGAGATGATTTTAAAAATAGGCAACTTAGTTGACCAATTTCCGAAAGCACTCGAAATTGTTAAAGAGATAGAAAAGAACTTTTCCTATTTAATGTTCGAACAAAAGAAGCAATGTTTGTATTTGATTTGGAAAGATCCTTATATCGCAGTGGCATCTAATACTTTTATTCATGAAATGTTAGGTTATGCAGGTTTTGAAAACTGTTTGTCGCATAAAAAACGCTATCCCGAGATTGATATAGAAACCATGAAGGGACTCGATCCTGAAGTTGTTTTATTGTCATCAGAACCTTATCCTTTTGCAGAAAAGCACATGGCTGAGTTGCAATTGGTGTTTCCGAAAGCAAAGATAAAATTAGTGGATGGCGAAATGTTTAGTTGGTATGGCAGTCGCATTGCACACGCCCCCGAATATTTTGCATCAATCAATTCTTAGTAAATGATAATTTTCCTGACTTCTTTGTAGGTATTAAAATATAAGAAGTAGATGCCTGCAGGCATATCACTCAAATCAACACTGTTGGTTTCATTCACGAGTGTCAGCGCTTTAACGACTTGCCCAAGTGTGTTTTTAATGCTAACATCGGTACTGCCTTTTTTTAAGTCAATCGTAAAGTGCCCATCCGATGGGTTAGGATAAAGCTGTAGAAGGTTTGAACTAGTAAATTTTGTAGTATTAATCGCAACAATAGGTGAATAGGTTTCCCAATAAAGTTTTACTACATCGCGTTGAAAATAACGCTTGTATACTACACTATCGAGGTATTTATTGTTATCGTAATAATAGTAAATTCTAGTTGAATTGGGTGTGGTAGAGTTCATGCTATCTAATAAACCATTGCTGTTAAAATACATTGAATCTTCATAACTTGTATTGGTATATTGATGTTTAATGATCTTGATACGGCCATGTTTTTTATAAATTTCATGAGAAACCGATTGTGTATTGTTATAGAAAATACTATCTGTTTTTTCAATCAATTCGTCATTTGCATTGTATTTAAAAAATGAAAAATTGTGTGACGCTTTATTTTTGAATGTTGTTTCAATTTTATCTAACTTATTTTTATTGTTATAAGTGTAACTTATTTTTTCGCAATCATAGATGTTCTTGGTGTAGTCTTCTGAGACGATTTGCGAATTGTTATTGTGTTTAAACCTAGCAATCGTGTCTTTGCCATCGAAATACTTCGTAACTAGTCCGCCCTGCATCGAAATATTTTGATAGTTATTAATGGTAAAATTGGTGTTTGATGCATTAAAATTATAAACGGTGTCATTAAATGGATTAATGCTATCCTTCATGCTATTGAACATAAATTGACTATGGAGTTTGAAGTATGTATAAAAGTTGGAAGGGTAATCATAGTATGGCAACAAGCCGCGTATTTCCTCGCGATTGCCAACATTGATATTTGGATATTTAAAGCTAAAGCTACTGTGTAAGTAGGGTGGAAAATTGCTGTAATAGCCAACCGAATCTAACCTTACAAGGCGTTTGTATACTTGGGCATTTAATTGAATTATTGAAATGAAGAGTAACAAAAGCAGAACAGTATTATTTTTTTTCATATTTATTTTTCTTTCTAACATAGACGAAGGTTCGTTAAAAAATGTGACAAGCTAATTTATTTATTTATCCCTGATATCTCTCCTTTAAGGAATGTTCCTATTGCTAATTGCTTATTTTATCATCTGCTGAACCGAATGTCTGTTTCGCAAAAAATATTAGAAAAATTGTTGAAACTATGTTTTTTGCCCTCGCTTGTAAAACTTAACTTTGCACCCGATGGAATTAGCAACATTAGAACAAGCCCAACAATTGGGATTATTGCCCGAAGAGTTTGA
>CANFUB010000323.1 GCA_947450015.1 Bacteroidota bacterium
CTGTGTTTTTCTACAGAAATCAGGTACCAATTAATCGAACAGTACCCCCGCTCTATCGAATGTAGTAAAGTCTATAATTGAAAGCCCCTACTTACTTCCAAGTGGCTCGCATGCTTTAAAAATGCACCAGAATAGTGCTGCGTTCAACTGATTAACATCATTTTATTAATCCCCAAAACGCAAGCACTTGACACAAAAATGACATTCTGTATTGCAAAAAATATTAAATTTGGAACTTGAATAAGAAAATGAAAAAAATTGTTTTAATGTCTTTTGCCTTGTTTGCATTGGTGCTCAATGCACAAGTTTCGAAAAATGAAATTGCCAAACGCCTAGGCAGCTACAAGGTTGTGAAACTTACAACCGACATCTCTAACCTTACACCATACCAACAAGCTGGCTTAAAGCATTTGTTAGATGCAGCCCGCGTAATGGATGATTTATTCTACGAACAAAGTTATGGTCCACGCGCTTTGGTCGACTCAATTAAGGATGATAAAACAAGAGCCTTTGCGCAAATAAATTATGGCCCATGGGACCGTTTGAATGACATGCAACCTTTCCTTAAGGGCATTGGCCCAAAACCAAAAGGTGCCAATTTCTATCCTAAAGATATGCTTGCTGCTGAATTTGACAGCTTGAAAGACCCAAAGAAAAAAGACCCATATACCGTAATTGTTAGAGACGAAAAAGGCCAACTAAAAGTGGTGCCTTATTCTGAACATTACATGCAATTGCACATGGCAGCCGCTTCTTTGCGCATGGCAGCCATTGCACTTGGAGAGGATACCAGCTTTGCTAAATTTCTCCGCTTAAGAGCCGAAGCACTCATCACCAATGATTATGATGCCAGCGATAGAGCATGGCTAGATTTAAAAGACAATGCCTTTGATATTATTATTGGTCCGATTGAAAATTACGAAGATCAACTTTACGGCATACGCACTTCTTTCGAAGCCTATGTTTTGGTTAAAGACATGGTTTGGAGTAAGAAGCTAGAAAAATATGTACAATACCTTCCTGAACTTCAAAAAGGATTGCCCGTTGATAAAAAATACAAATCTGAACAAGCCGGCAGTAGCAGTCAACTAAACGCATACGATATCATTTATTACGCTGGCGATTGCAATGCAGGCAGTAAAACCATCGCTGTAAATTTACCAAACGACGAGAAACTGCAATTAGAAAAAGGCACACGCAGAAGTCAACTTAAAAATTCTATTCGCGCCAAATACGAAAACATCATGGTGCCAATTGCAAAAGAATTGATTGATACTGCCCAATTAAAACACATCACATTCGATGCATTTTTCTCTACCATCATGTTTCATGAAGTTGCACATGGTCTTGGCATTAAAAATACTGTGAATGGCAAAGGTACTGTGAAAGATGCCCTAGGAGCCGACTACAGCGCATTAGAAGAAGGCAAAGCAGATATTTTAGGCTTGTACATGATTACCCAATTACACGATAAAAAAGTATTGCAAGAAGGTCAATTAATGGATTATTATGTCACCTTTATGGCAGGCATTTTCCGCTCTGTGCGCTTTGGTGCATCGAGTGCCCATGGCAAAGCCAACATGATACGTTTTAATTATTTCAAAGAGAATGGCGCATTTACTCGAAATGATAAAACGGGTCGTTACACAATTAATTTTGAAAAGATGAAATTGGCAATGACTTCACTTTCGGCACTTATTTTGCAATTACAAGGTGATGGCGATGTTGAAGGTGTCAAAAATCTTTTAAAAGAAAAAGGTGCAATTATGCCTGAATTACAAAAAGATTTAGACAAACTAAGTGCAAAAAACATTCCTGTAGATATCATATTCGAACAGGGTGCCGATGTGCTTGGACTGAATTCAACTTCTACTCAACCTTTGCAACCAATGGAACCTAAAAATATGCCAACACCTCCTTTCCCTATTATCCGATGAAAAAAATAAAATATAGTTTAATTCTTTTACCGCTATGTGTATTGCTTACACTGGCCTTTTGTTTTAGAAAAACACAAACCAATGACAACCCTATTTCAATAGCTGTTTTACAGGTATTAGAAAATTATCACTACGAACCGCGCGATGTGAATGACGAATTCTCAGAGAAGCTTTTTCATTTATATGTAAAGCGATTAGACAACAGCAAACGGTTTTTTCTTCAATCCGATATCGATTCGCTTTCGGTTTACAAAAAACTTTTAGATGACGAAGCTAAAACTGGCGAATACCAATACTTTGAGGCTACTAATAGAATGTATGCGCGCAGAGTTGATGTTATTTCAAAATGGTACGCAGAGATTTTAGCCAAGCCCTTCGATTTTAAAACAGATGAATATTTTGATTTTGACGAAGACCATGCCGAATTTTTAAGCAGCGATGCTGAATTAAAAGAATTTTGGCGCAAATCGATCAAGCAACAAGTGTTAGAAAAACTAGCTTCTAAACTCGATGCCCAAGAAAAAGCCCAAACGCGCAAGGATACCTTTGTAAAAATTAAACCTTATGACACCCTCGAAAGCATTGCTCGCAAAGAGGTTTTGAAAACCCATAACGATTGGTTTAACAGATTGAAAAAATTTGACAAGAAAGAAAAATTAAGTTTATACATCAATTGTATCACCGAATTATTCGATCCGCATACCAGTTATTTTCCACCAAAAGACAAAGAGAATTTTGATATTCGCATGAGTGGTAAACTCGAAGGTATTGGCGCGCAATTGCAAGAAAAAGATGGCTTCTTAAAAGTAGCTTCTATTGTACCAGGTTCTCCAAGTTACAAACAAGGCGATTTAAAAGCAGGCGATATTATTTTAAAAGTAGCACAAGGCGCTGGCGAACCAGTAGATGTTACCAATATGAAAATTGATGATGCCATTCAGCTCATTCGTGGAAAAAAAGGGACTGAAGTGCGACTTACCGTTAAAAAATTGGATGAATCCATTACCATCATTCCTATCATTCGCGATGTGGTGGTATTAGAAGATGGCTTTGCCAAATCAGCCATTGTTTTACAAGATGGCAAAAAATATGGCTACATCAATTTGCCTACCTTCTATGTCGATATGAACGATAGAAATGGCCGCTCTTGCGCCAAAGACATTGCCATTGAAATTGAAAAATTAAAAGAAGACAAAGTTGATGGCATTATCCTCGATTTGCGCAACAATGGCGGAGGATCATTGGGTGATGTAATAGAAATTGGTGGCTTGTTTATCAAAGATGGACCTATCACAATGGTGAAAAGCAGAGGCGATAAAATTGAAATTTATGGCGATGAAGACAAAGGTGTTTTATGGGATGGTCCGTTAACCATTATGGTAAACGAAAACAGTGCATCGGCATCAGAAATTTTAGCTGCTGCCATGCAAGATTATCACCGTGCTGCCATTATTGGCACCACTACTTTTGGAAAAGGCACTGTGCAGCGTTTTATTGAATTAGACGATGCCTTTATGACCCCTGAAAACGAGAAAATGGGTGCATTGAAAATCACCATTCAAAAGTTCTACAGAATAAACGGTGGTACTACACAATTAGCAGGTGTAACGCCAGATATTTTAATTCCTGACAGATACCGCTAC
>CANFUB010000324.1 GCA_947450015.1 Bacteroidota bacterium
AATTAGAATTCCAGACCCGTGAGAATAGCATTAAAACGGGCGATTTTTATTGGGAAGTAAAAAGTGCCGATGCTCAAAATGCAGTCTTCAGACTAAATTATTCGCCAACGCAATATATTGAGCATACCTACCATTTAGGAGCAGATGGCTTTAATTTAGACCATCAAATAAAAACATATGGACTGAACAGTTTATTGGTGCCAAACACCAAATTGATTTTACAATGGAACAATGATGTGCCCTTGCAAGAATATGAGCGCGAAAAAGAACGCATCTTAACAGCAGTGTATTTTAAATACCCTGAAGAGAAGGCGGATTATATGGGTGAAACCAAATTCGATGAAATGCGCACAAAGCAACCTACTGAGTGGGTGAGTTTCAAGCAACAATTCTTCAATACAACCATTATGGCAAAAGAGCCATTCTTAAAAGAGAGTTTATTAAAATCGGATCCGCCACAAAACGAAAAAAACGTTGAACATTTAACAGCGCATTTGGAGTTACCTTACAAAGCTGAAGCTGAAAAAACATTTGACTTGAAATTTTATTTCGGTCCTAATAAATTCAAATTATTAAAAGACCAAAATGTAGGTTTAGAAAAAATCATTCCATTGGGTTGGGGCATCTTCGGTTGGATTAACCGTTTCATGATTATTCCAATTTTCAATTTCTTAAGCGGTTTCTTAAGCAATTATGGTATCATCATTTTACTATTGACCTTAATTGTAAAAACCTTGTTGTTACCATTGGTATACCGTTCTTACAAATCGACTGCAAAAATGAAATTGTTAAAACCTGAGATGGATGCCATCAAAGAGAAAAACAAAGACAATATGCAGGCTGCACAAATGGAAAACTTAGCCTTGTACAAAAAGGTTGGGGTGAATCCTTTGGGTGGTTGTTTACCGTTGTTATTACAAATGCCAATCTTGGTTGCAGTGTTCCAATTTGTACCATCGGCCTTTGAATTCAGACAACAATCTTTCTTATGGGCCACCGATTTATCACACTACGATTCAATTTTTAATTTCCCTGACTATCCAATCTTAATGTCGATTTACGGTAACCACGTGAGTTTGTTTACCTTGTTAATGACCATTTCAACTTTGATTTACACCCGCATGAACAACCAAATGACCGGTGTGAATGAGCAAATGAAATGGATAGGTTATTTAATGCCTATTATGTTCTTAGGCTTCTTTAACTCTTACGCAGCAGCCTTGTCTTATTATTATTTCTTGAGTAACTGTGTAACCTTTACCCAACAATGGGCTATTAAAAAGTTTGTTGATGAAGATAAATTACATGCCCAGTTGAACGAAGCTAGAAGTAAAAACGGCACCAATAAAAAATCGGCCTTCCAAATGCGATTAGAAGAAATGTCGAAAGCACGCGGATTGGATCCAAATACTTTGAAGAAGAAAAAATAAGGGTTCCTTGCAATTATTTTACACCACGCATATTGCCGACAACAAGGCCCTGCTTACTGATGATGAAGCGAGGCATGTTAAGGTATTGCGAAAAAGTGTGAATGACCATCTGCATTTAATTGATGGTACTGGTTATTTATATGAAGCTGTTATTACCGAAATAGTTGAGACCAAAAAGTCCCACGAGGTGCATTTGAACATTGTTTCAAAAACATTGCAGGCCCGCAGTAGAAACTACCACTTTCATTTATTTATAGCGCCTACCAAACAAAACGAACGCATTGAATGGATGCTGGAGAAAGCCATCGAAACTGGACTTGATTCAATTACGTTTATTAAAACGGAGCATTCAGAAAAAAGCCGTGTTAACATGGGGCGCTTAGAAAAAATTTGCATATCGGCCATGAAACAAAGTGGCGAATTTTACAAACCCTTGATTCACGACCTCGTAAATTTTAAAGAGTTAATGCACGCGAATAAAGCGGCAGTGCAGCTTTTGGCGCATTGCAATTCAATGTTTGACAAACAAAGTTTGCAAGCCTATGCTGAATCAATAGCGAATGCTAATATCAATCTTTTCATTGGACCCGAAGGCGACTTTTCTGAGAATGAAATTAAACAGGCTTATGAGATGGGCTTTAAAGGTCTCAGCTTAGGAAGCACTAGATTGCGTACAGAAACTGCTGGATTGTATGCGGCCATGGCATTGAGTGCAATATTGGGAAAATAGTTAATAGTTATTGGTTAATAGTTATTTGGCGTTCACCTACTAAGGATGCATAGGCTTATCCTACCAACCAATAGCAAACCATAAAATACATTAAAAACTTATTTGCTTTTCGCTTTGGCTTTGGCCTTCGCTTTAGGCGCAGCTTTCGCTTTTGGTTCAGCTTTCGCTTTTGCCTTGGCTTTGGCCTTTGCTTTAACAACTGGTTCTAACGCAATTATTGGATTAGATTCATCAATCTCAGTAATTTCGGCATCGCCCCATAATTCTTCGATGGCGTAGAAATCGCGTTTTTCTTCTTTGAAAACGTGGGCCACAATGTCGAAATAATCTAAAAGTATCCAATCTGATTGTTCAGAACCTTCGACATGCCATGGCTTTTCGCCTGTTTGCTTGCGAACAATTTCTTCGATACTATCTGCAATCGCATTCACCTGCTTATCACTGGTAGCGTGGCAGATTACAAAATAATCGGCCATTGCCGAAGACAATTTTCTTAAATCGAGAACTGTAATTTTGTGTGCTTTTTTTTCTAGCATACCATTTACAATGGCATCTTTTAAATCAATTTTGGCAATCTTATTTTTTGGCATTAACCTTGTAACTTTAGAATTGTTATTTTAAAACTTTGACTGCAAAAATAAAACCAAATACCCAAATAATAGGACAAAACCTTGTTTATTTTGAAAGATTAGATTCTACGAACCATTTAGCGATGGAAATGTACAAGTATCAACTCATAGAAAATGGGACTGTTATTTATACGGATGAACAAACGCAAGGTCGCGGACAAATGCAGCGCACATGGAAGAGTGCGCCATATGAAAACCTTTTATTCAGTATAATTTTAATGCCTGTAACTAATGCTATTTCAAATCCGTTTCTATTGAATAAATGCATCACTTTGGCCATCAGTCAATTTTTAAAAGAACAGCTTCCAAATGCTAAAGTCTATATTAAATGGCCCAATGATTTAATGGTGAACAATAAAAAAATAGCAGGTGTATTAATTGAAAATTCGTTTAGCGGATCGCAAATCAGTGCCAGTATTATTGGCATTGGGATGAATGTGAATGAGCATTTTGGAGAATCAAGTGAATTTAATGCTACCTCTTTCGTTGATATTAAAAATGAAGTAAGTGATAAATGGTTGATTTTTGAACAACTACTAGAAACACTTGACACCTTCTATCTTCAACTGATGAATGAACAATCGGGCACAATTGAAACACTTTTCAACCAATCACTTCTGGGCTATCAGCAATTGGAACAATTTATTATAGAAGGGCAAGTCATCGAAGCAAAAATTACAGGATGCGATGCAGATGGGCGTTTATTGCTAATGCACAACAACACAACCAATGCGTATTTACATGGCGCAATTCAACAAATTATAGCAGCATGAAAAA
>CANFUB010000325.1 GCA_947450015.1 Bacteroidota bacterium
ATCTGCAAATATTATTGAGCTCATCGCCTACGATCAAATTCAAGGTTTAGAAGAAATAGGCATCTATGACAGCAAATGGGACAGCGATTACAAAGGCGTGATTCAATTGATGACCATGCAAACCATGTTCTATTATTTAAAAGCATAATTAATGGAAGCTTTACAAGCCCTTATAAACCTTTCGCAAGCAGCATCTTTAGCGCCAGCCTTAACACAAGGTGGAGGCGGCAATACTTCTTTTAAAAATGGTTCCGAAATGCTCATCAAAGCCTCGGGCTTTCGCTTAGATGAAGTGAGTGCAACAGCAGGATTTGTGAAAGTAAACTTTCCACCTGTGGTAGAATGTTTAAGAAAAAACACCAGCGAATTGCCATTGCCCGATGCCGACTTAAAGCAACTGGTGAATGATCAAATCATAGGCGATAAAACATTTCTGCCTAGCATGGAAACAGGCTTTCATGCGGTGCTGAATACTTGTGTTATTCATACCCATCCCATAGTTGCCAATTTATTATTGTGTTCTGAGGAAGGTGAAAACAAATTAAAAAACATCTTTAAGGATGAAGCCATCGCCATCTTACCGTTTTTAAATCCCGGTTATTTTTTAAGCAAAGCCATAGCCGATTTGGGCGAAGCACCAGCCATCATTTTTCTTAAAAACCATGGCCTAATAGTACATGAAGAAACATTAGAAGCAACCATAGCTTTACAAAACACAGCCATTGAAAAACTGAACACAGCCCTTGATTTTAATGGCGATATTCTATTTGAACTCATAGAAAAAGAAGCCCAAGTTTTTGAATTAAAAACGAGTTGGCTAGACTTGTATTTTAGTCAACCTAGTTTACTATCTAAAACCTATTTCCCCGACCAAGCAGTGGTGATTGGGCAGCAGTTTCATTACGGTGAATCGGCAGTGTTAAAAACCAAACTCAATTTCAATACAAGTACTAAAACCTGCTTGATAAATGCACCATACAAAACAGCCTTGGCCATAGCTGAAAACCTAAGTGCGCTAGCACAAATAATAGTATACAACCAAGCCCAAGGGCGTACCTTAACAACAGTACCCGACCAAGACGTGGCCTACATCTTAGGCATGGACATGGAAAAATATAGGCAAGCGTTGTTGGGGATTAAATAAACCATGAGGCATTGTAATCACAGGTAAAAACAAACTGCAACACACTACTGCAATAAATAAACACAGTAGTACAAGAAACACTTTATTTAAACACATAAGTCACAGAAGTTTTTTTTGAGAACTTGATGTTTCTAAAATGGTTTGGTGTTGAGTAGAAGATTGTTATTTCCCCTAAACTTTTTTAAGTACACAAAAGGGCTTTTTTTACTTTGTAAAAAAATGGGCTTGCGAAAAATATATAGGTATAAGCAATGGCAATTAACTTACCTAAGGATAAACTTATTCCTAACTTCAGTCATGCTGTCCCGATAGCTATCGGGAGTCGAAGCGCTAGTGCTTCAGAGGTTAAAGCCAGAGGATTCAAGGGTGTGTCTGCGCTTCGTGGCTTCGATACACTTCGTCCATACATTCGACAAGCTCAGTAGGACGAAGTGTGGGGCTGACGACAAATGTATAACGGCGGTTACACGCAGGTGGGGATTTTTAGCACTGAACTTGATTAAAAGCACAGAAGGTGAATTAAGCACTTCACTTTCATAGAACCACGAAACCCCTGCTTTTTTGTGAAACGCCTGTTAGTGAGTAGTTTTCTTTCTATTACGTTCATTTTAAAGTTGTTCGTTTATGAAATTTGTTCTTGTCATACGAATAACTATAAACCCAATTTTCTTTACCACCGTTGCAAATATTAACCCACTTTTCATATGGATAAATATCGTAGTCTTCGGTAATTGGGTTTTCAATTTTAAATGTTTTAATTATTTCTTGTCCTTGAAAAACGAAAATTGAATCAGCCTGAAACAATAGAAATCTGTCTTTTATTTTTATTGGCAAAGAAGATGTCGCTGCAATATCAAGTTCGATTGAGTTCACAAAGTATTTTAATGTGTCGTTTAGATAATCAAGTTTCAAATTGTCCAAAGACCAAACATTAAGTTGTGTCAATGTGATTTCAGAGGTTTTGTTGTCAAGAAAAAATTTATCAATCTGTTTTGAGATAGTTTCACTACTTACTTTCTGATAGTCGCTCGTAAAGAATGGTTTCCAATTCGGGTTAGCAAAATAGTCAATGAAAATTTTTAGTTGTTGAATTGTTGCAAAACCAGAATAAGTAGCAAAATAGCCGTTTTTTCCTTTACTAATGTTTAAATGATTGTAGGTTAAAATAGGGTCGTAAAGTTGAATTTCAATTTTTTTGTTTTGCAATTGTCCTGATTTAATTTTCTCACCTATGTAGTCGTTGAGAATTTTTGTTCTTGCGTTAAATAGAAGTGTTCGCGTTTCATTATAATTTGAATAGTTCTGGCATAAATAAATATTCAGATGCTCTTCTTTAAATGTCTTGTCAACACATTCTGTCGCCTTGATTGTTGGGCTAAAAAGTGAGAAAAATAATATTAAAAATATTCTATTCATTATGTTGCTGTCGGTCGTTCTAAACTTGCCACTAAATTAAGTATAAAGATACATTTCGCAACTTTATATAACCAAATATGAAGATATAGGAGCTAGTTTTATTCATTCTATTTCAACAAAAATAAGGTTTTATACTTTAATTAAAGTTAGAAATCAATAACCAAAAAATCTTAGATAGCTTGAGTCTTTCTCTGCCTGGCACAATATCCAACCACAGTCGCAAGCCACTTTTTTTTACATGGTAAAAAAACCCTTATGTGCTCTTCTCAAAAAGCATTTTTCCTTCTAGGACCATCGACCAATCCAGCAATTACATTTATTTTGCCTAACCAATTAAAAAAAACTTTTGTGACTTATGTGGTAAAATTCCCCTTGTCCCATTTAAACTTACCTTGTGGCAAAAAGCTAAGCTACTTTAAGTTATATTCTCTATATTTGTTTTTATGAAACGAATATTCTTCCTTTCTCTTGCAGGTTTATTCCTGAATTTGTCGGCCCAAAAATGGGTGGATACCACTTTCAAAATTACGAAAACAACGGTGAACTATGGCGCTGCCATCGACTTTGCAGGCAACCGAAGAAACCTCGACATGGACATCTGTGTGCCACAAAACGACAACCCGCCTACTTGCGGTCGCCCACTGATGATTGTGATACACGGAGGTGCTTTTATGAGCGGTAGTAAAGATGAATACGAGATTCAACAAATTATGAAAGACTTTGCCAAACGCGGCTATGTTACAGCTTCTATTAATTATAGAGTTGGTCAGTTTCAAACCTCGGGCAATGTGCATTGCAATGTCACCCAATTGTTCAATGTGGCGTGGGACTGTTCGAATTCAGCTGACAGTGCCGAATGGTACCGCGGTTGTTACCGAGGCATACAAGATGCCAAAGGCGCCTTGCGATATTTAATCGCGAATAAGAATACTTA
>CANFUB010000326.1 GCA_947450015.1 Bacteroidota bacterium
GTTATCAATGGTACTTTTAGTTTTGGCAATATTGCCGAGTTTGTGATTTACGTTAACCTGCTTACATGGCCCGTGGCAAGCTTAGGATGGGTTACTTCATTGGTACAGAGAGCGGCGGCTTCTCAAACCCGCATCAATCAATTCTTAGATGAACAACCTGAAATTATCAACCAATCGCAAGCGCCTTTTCATTTTAGTAAAAACATAGAATGGAAGCATGTTGATTTTAGATATGACGAAAAAAACTTTGATGCCCTGAGTCAAATTGATTTTAAACTAAACAAAGGTCAAACCCTTGGCATCATTGGTGCTACAGGAAGTGGCAAGTCTACAATCGCAGGTTTACTGTTGCGTCTAATTGAACCTACAAATGGTGAAATTACAATTGATGACCAACCCCTTTCAAAAATAAATCTGGATGATTATAGACAACAAATTGGCTATGTACCACAAGATGTATTTTTATTCTCAGATAGTATCGCGAATAACATAGCCTTTGGGGCAAAAGACAAAGGCAACCGCGAGCAAATCATCAAATATGCAAAACAAGCCCATGTCCACGACAATATTATCCATTTTAAGGATGGTTATGATACCATTATTGGCGAACGTGGCATAACACTAAGTGGTGGCCAAAAACAAAGAGTAGCCATTGCAAGGGCGCTTATTCGCGAGCCAGAATTGCTTATTCTAGATGATTGTTTATCTGCTGTCGACCAAGAAACCGAAAAGCAAATTCTCTCAGAATTAAAACAAGTAATGCAAAACAAAACAGCTGTTATCATTAGCCATAGATTGAGCAGTGTAGTGGGTTGCGATGAAATAATTGTTTTGGAAAATGGAAAGATTATTGAACGTGGAAATCATTCAGCTTTATTAGCACTAAATGGGCAGTATGCCGAGGTATACCGTAAACAACAGCATTAGTTATTGGGTTAATAGGAGAATTGAATTTCCCTTAATAAATATTAACAATTAACCTTTAACTTATCAAATGAACAAGGCGCCAAACCAGCCCTTTTTCATGGCAATCTTTACTGCATCTACTTTACTGCAGACATGCAATTTCTCGTAAATATTGGCAATGTGTTTTCGAACGGTATGCGGACTGATAAACAACTTATCGGCTACTACTTTATAGTCGTATCCATCTACCATTAATTTTAAAATATCCATTTCTCGATTACTCAATTGGTAATCATCGATTGGTGCATCTTTGGGCAAACTTTCAAATTTGGCATTCATTAACAAGTTCATGGCTTTGCGGGCCACCCTTGGCGACATAGGTACACCGCCAAACTCCAGTACCTCGCGAATGGCATCGGCAATTACTTTACTCGGTTCATCTTTTAGCAAATATCCACTTGCTCCTGCTTTAATGGCCTCAAATATTTTTTCATCATCATCGAAAACAGTCACCATTAAAAATTTGACATCTTTGTAAAGTTGATTAGCCCTTTTAACAGTTTCAATTCCATCCATCACGGGCATATCAATATCCATTAAAACCAAGGCTGGTAAATTATCTTTTGGACACGATTTCATTTTATCCATAAAGTCTTCGCCATTCACTGCCATAAATACAACTTCAAATTCATGAGCTGCACTTAAGCGTTCGTTCAATGATACCCTATTGGGTTGTTTATCATCGACTATGGCAACTTTGGTAAAACTAATCATACTTCAAAGTAACAGAGGTTCTGTCTAATTTAATATTACGCATATGTAGTATTTTTTGTTTGCATAGAAATGAGAATTTCTGTACCGCTTTGAACACTTGTTCTCAAAGTATAATTAGCACCTATCTCTGCTGCACGGTGCTGCATGTTCTGTAAACCATAATGCCCCTTCTTGCGCGCTTCATCAAGATCAAAACCGATGCCATTATCGTGAATTTTATATTGAAAAAACATGGTTTTTGAATTGGAAAACACGATGTTTATTTTGCTTGCTTGCGCATGCTTTAAGGCATTGCTAAAAGCCTCTTGGCAAATTCTAAACAAGTGCAAAGCCACATTTGGCGGCAATGTTTCATTGCTCTCAATTTGATCCACAATGGTAATTGCAATATCAGTTGAAAACTCACTCATTTTTTGCACATAGGCCTTAAACTTGTCTGAAAACGCTTCAATTGAAATGGCTTCATTACTTAATGCCCAAACAGTTTCACGCAAAGTTAGGATGGCCTGCTTACTCATTTCTGTAACAGACATTAACCTTTTTGAATCATAGTGTTGTTTTTTAAATTCTGCATTCGCAATGTCCAAATTACTTACTACATAACTTAACTGTGCACCAACATGGTCGTGTAAATCGTGCGAAATTCTTAGCCTCTGTTCTTGTTCTGCATTTTGTATTTTAGTATTTGTTTGCAATTCCAATTCAATTTGCCTGCGTTTGTAATAAAACAAGCCCCCAATTACTAATAAGAAAAGTGAAATTAGAAAAACCAATAAAATTAAGTTTCTGTTACTTGCCCTTTGACCTTCAAGCTCTAATTTTTGTTTTAATAATGTATTTTCTTGCACTTTATTTTCAACTTCATACTTTGTTTGTATTTCAGTAAGTTGTTGACTTCTCATGACATTAAACAAGCTATCCTTTATGGTTGTTGCTTTTGTATAATATACCAAGGCCTTTTCGTAGGCACCAACTTGCTTGTTAACTTCTGCAAGTGCATAATAAGCGCGCTGTTGCAAATCAGGATATTGTAATTTTTTAGATAAACTCAATGCTTTTTCATACATGCTAATGGCTTTGTAAAAATCACCTTTTTGTTGGTATAAATCGCCTAAATACAAATATGAAAATGCAATGGGCTGATCCATCTTTTTGGCAATTCTATAAGTCAAACTTTTTAATAAAAATTGTTCCGCTAGCCCAAAGTTTTTTTGCATCAGGTAAATTCCACCAATGTTTTCGTAGCAATACGACTGACCAATAGAATCGCTTATCTGCACATATAATTTTAGCGCTTTATTATAACTGTTTAAGGCCGCATTCAAGTCGTTGCGCATTTCAAATACAATGCCCCCATTGTTCAATGCACTAGCCATACACGATGTATCCTTAATTTGATATGAAAGTTGAAAGCTATTATCAAACATGGCTTGGGCCTCGCTTAAACGGTTACTCTTTTTATACAAGGTACCCATTTCATTGTACACACCCGCACACCCTTTTAAATCGCTTTTTGCTTTGAAAAACTTAAGCGACTTTAAATAATATTCTAAAGCCTTTTGATGTTCACCCCCAAAATAGAGCATGACACCATACATCTTAAACAAATCTGCCAAGGCAATAGTATCCTTTAGTTTATAGCCCAACATTATGGCTTCATCTGCTGTGCCCATGGCTTGTTTACCATTCGAAAAATAATGTTCTGAAACTTCTTTTTTTAAACGCTGTAGTTTTAAAGCTTCATTGGTTTTGGTGGTTGCAATTGCATGAACCGACATACCACTCAGCAGCCAAAGGA
>CANFUB010000327.1 GCA_947450015.1 Bacteroidota bacterium
ATTCATAAAAACACCTGTTTTGAGTAATTACTTAAATAGCGAACAACTAACAACCATCAGGATAAACAACCTATCACCTTACCCTACCTTTGGTAGTGCAATAACCGATTTGCAATATGTGAATGATGCCAATAAGAGTTATAGGTATGGGTTTAATAATCAAGAGAAGGATAATGAGATTGTAGGTAAAGGCGATTTTTATGCATTTGAATATAGAATGCACGATGCAAGAATTGGTAGGTTTTTGAGTATAGATCCGTTGTATAAAAAATACCCGTACTATAGTCCCTATCAATTTGCAGGTAATACACCAATTGTTGGGCGTGACTTAGAAGGTTTAGAAAACTCTGCTAACCTTAATACAAATGAGCGTAATAGCTTTGGAAGTCCTGTTCAATCTTCTGCACCTACATCTCCTCAAAGCTCTAAGCCAACAATTAATACCTCTACGAGTGCCACTTGCACAAATAATCAGCAGCTAGACTTAAGTGTTGGTCTTTTAAGTTTTAACAATATTGAATCATTTAATAGATTTAATGATGCAATATCGCAGTATCCTCAAATGAAAAAAAACATTGATGATATACTTAAAACAGGTAAAAATATTAGATTTCATAATGATGCAAGTAATTTGCCTGCCTATGCACAGGGTGCTGATGGCGCTTTTACTTATGAGAGTGATGGTAACTTTTCTATTTATCTCAAAGATTTAACTGTTGCGAAGCGCGAAGCATATGGGGTAGACCCTATATATGAAGAATTATTTCATATGAAAAATGCTGTTAGTGAGGCCGGTTACCAATACAACAGTGAAACTAATAAATACGAAATATCAAATGAAAACCTTTTGGCTGAGGAGGCAAGAGCAAAATTCCAAGTAATAACTTCAGTAACAGTAAATCAATATTATGTTTACAATATAGCTAATGGTTTACCCCCAATTCTAGGCGAGTCGGTTTATTACACCAAAGATTTTACAAGTATGGGTGCGTTAATTGGTAAAACTGAAGACCAAATAAAATTATTCATTTCAAATAATAGAGGTAAGTCATATCCAATTGATGTTTATTATCAATACATGTATAATGAATCAAGTGCTTTTAGCCAATATAGCAGACCACTAAAGAAATCTGAAAGAACATCCACAACAACCTATCCTCAAGAAGGTGCTTATGATTACCTAAAATAAATAATATGAAAGAATTATATTTACTAATTTCCATTCTAACTATTAGTTGCATTTCAAAAAAAGCAAATAGAAATTTAATCAATTCAATAAATAGCACGAATTCTAATGTTAGTATAACTAAAAGAAAAGATGTAAATTTTTCAGACACATTGAATAATAATTTGTATGATTTTAATATTAGCAATAAAATTTTTACATTAAATATTGATAATCAAAATAGGCCATTTGCTATTTTTTCAAATTTTTACCCTAATAAAAGTTCAATTGGTCCACAATATTATTTCCATGAAAATTCGACTAAACTAGATATGCTGTATTTCTTGGATTCTAGTTTTACTCCACAAGGACCTTGGTTTTTTTACAAGAAAAATGGCAAACTAAAACACCTTTTAATTCTGAAAAATGGTTATTGCGACAAAGTTCTTTATACATGTTCAAACAAACAATTGCAAAGGGACACTTTAATATTGATTAAAATAATTAGAGGGCCCGTAAAAAATAAATAGTAATACTTTTAAAATTTAATATTTTTATATTAAATGGATTATTTTTCAATAGATTAAACAAATTTAAACTGTGAATGTTCTTTAGTTACCAATGATTCAAAGTAATCGATTATTTCTCCCTTCCAAAGGCAGGGTGGGTGATATGAAATTAAATTTACAAACATCTTGAAAAACAAATATGGAAATGTTATATATCAAAAACAGAATTAAAAAGAATGATATTTGCATTTTGCATATATTTATAAAAATTTATTTTAAATTGATAGAATATTGTTGCAGTATTGTACTTTATTTTGGTTTTTCATAAATTGTATCGATTATAAGTGTACTATCTGTGTCCCACATTTTTAATTTTTTTAAGCTACCGTTGCTGTATAAGGCAAAAGAAGCTTTTCTGCCATTTTCATGCCAGCGAATTTTCATTCCATTTAATACACCATGATTATAGTTTATAACATAGACAGTATCCCCGTTATAAAAAAAATGATATTGCACACCATGAAATTTGCCTGCACAATCAGTTTGACCTTTCATTTCGACTTTTGTATTTTCTTCGTCATAATATGTAATATATGAAATAGTTTGACACTGCTTCTTTCCAATCTTTGCATTGCAAGAGACAAATAGAATAAAAGCTATAATAATTTTGTATCTCATTTAGAGTTTTATTAATTTTCTTTGACTTTCCTTGATGGTGATTTTTTGGCATTTGGATCAGCCTTCTTTTCTAATAAATTCCATATGTCATTTAATTTTTTAACAGCATATAATGCCCTTTTGGTATTTAATGTTTTATCAATAATAGGTTGAACGACAGCTTTTGGATAATCCCAAAAACCATCATTAAAATCGCTCATTGAGTTATATAGAATTGATTTATTAAAGTCATATATTCCATTATTTAAAACACCACTTAAAAATATACTCTTTATGCCGTTATCTGAACATATACTAAAATTGAAGCTTTTTGTTGATTCAGTTTGGTGTACTAAAATTTCATTAATGATTGTTCCATCGTTAGAAGCTTGAAATGAAATAACTGTTGTTATGACATTTACTTCAACATAAGGGTTTTTTAGGTAGTTTTCATTAACCAACTCTCCTTTTATAGTAAAATTAGTGATTTGCGAAACATATTGAATTCCCCAAATACCTTCCCCCATATGAGTCCATTCAACTACAGCTTCACTTGTTGCACCTATGCTTGAACCATAGGTCAAACAATTTTCACCAAAATCTTTCAAATCAGGTAAAATATTTCCAGTTTTCCATAACACATTATTAATATGGGCCCAGTCAAATTTAATCCCTTGTGCTTGTATGGAATTTTCAATTTCCCAAGCACCTTTTGGTAAATTCATGCTTATACTTTTATTTGTTTCTTCATCAGCTTTACAAAAACTAGATGATGTTGAATAAGTTGTCCTATTATCATTCTCATTGTTCACCGAAATTGGATTCGATTCAGGAATGTTCCAATTATATTTATTTTGCTCATTATTATTTAGTTTGACAGGATTTTCTAAACCTTCTAAGTCACGCCCAACAATTGGTGTATTACCTGCAAATTGATAGGGACTATAATATGGGTATTTTTTATATAAAGGATCAATACTCAAAAACCTACCAATCCTTGCATCATGCATTCTATACTCAAATGCATAATAATCGCCTTTGCCTACAATCTCATTATCCTTCTCTTGATTATTAAACCCATACCTATAATTCCTATTGGTATCATTCACATATTGCATATCGGTTATTGCACTACCAAAGG
>CANFUB010000328.1 GCA_947450015.1 Bacteroidota bacterium
CAGCCGTTACCAATTCGATGGCAATTACTTGCATTACATTTTCACAAACTTTAAATAGTTTTGTAGCACCATTGGCTCCCATGCTCACATGGTCTTCTTGTCCGTTGCTACTTACAATACTATCAACACTGGCAGGACTGCACAATTGTTTATTCTGACTAACGATACTTGCTGCGGTGTACTGAGCAATCATTAAGCCGCTTTCCAAGCCAGCATTGTGACTTAAGAAAGGCGGTAAACCTCTTAATCCACTGATTAGTTGGTAAGTTCTGCGTTCTGAAATGTTGCCTAATTCGGCCAAGGCCATGGCTGCAAAGTCTAAACTTAAGGCCAAGGTTTGCCCATGGAAATTACCACCACTGATGATTAAATCTTCTGCTTCGAAAATATTTGGATTGTCGGTAACCGCATTGATTTCTCTTTCGAAAATTTGTTCGGCATAGCCAATGGCATCTAAACTGGCGCCATGCACTTGTGGAATGCAACGGAAAGAGTAGGGGTCTTGCACTTGTATTTTAGTTTGTGCTATTATCTCGCTGCCTTGCAATAATTGGTGAATATCCTCCGCTGTTTTTATCTGACCGTTTTGATTGCGGATCAAATGCGTATGCTTTAAAAAAGGTTCTATCCTTGCATCAAAAGCATCAATTGATAACGCTGCAATGGTATTCGATTTTGCAATAATATTTTGTGCAGTTAATAAACAATGCACGCCATATGCACTCATAAATTGGGTGCCATTAATTAAAGCCAGTCCTTCTTTTGGTCCTAATACAACAGGCGTTAAATGGTGTTTTTCTAAAATAGTTTTTGCTTCTACCATGGCATCGCCTTGCCACACCATGCCCTCGCCAATCAATGGCAACGAAAGATGGGCCAATGGTGCTAGGTCGCCCGAAGCCCCCAAAGAGCCTTGTTGGTATACAACAGGTATGATATCGGCATTGTAAAAATCAATGAGTCTTTGAACGGTTGCTAATTGCACGCCAGAATAACCATAGGCCAATGATTGTGCCTTTAGCAAAAGCATTAATTTTACAATCGATTGAGGCACATATTCGCCAGTGCCACAAGCATGCGAACGCAATAAGTTGTATTGCAACTGACCGAGTTGATCGTTGGGAATAACAGTGTTGCACAAAGAACCAAAGCCTGTATTAATACCATAAATAATGGCAGTGCCGTTGGCCATTTTATTTTGCAAATAGTTGTAAGAGTTGTCAATTCTAACAACTGCAGCATCGCTCAATTGTAGTTGCTCGCCAGAATTTATAAATGCTTTTATGTTGGCTAAAGTAAGTGCCTCTCCAATTTTTATCATAGTTTCTCTAGGAATAAAGTTAATGCGTTTTTATCGATTAATTCTTGTTCACCACTCACCAAATTTTTAATGGCCAGTTGGTTGTTTTTCATTTCATTTTCGCCAATGATAACCGCCCAAGAAATATTTTTTGCGTTGGCGTAGTCCAATTGCTTTTTAAGTTTTGAAGTGTCAGGATATACTTCTGTTTTAATGCCATTCAATCGCAAGTCATCTGCTAATGGTAAACAATAGGCAAAGGCTTTTTCATCCATGCAACAGAACAAAACATCAGTAAATTTAGTGCCATCTGCAGGGAAAATATTCAGTTCTTCCATCACATCGTAAATGCGGTCGATGCCAAACGAAATACCAATGCCCGAAATACCTTTCAGTCCAAAAATACCTGTGAGGTCATCGTAGCGACCGCCACCACTAATGCTGCCCATTTGCACATCGGTTGGCACTACTTCGAAAATACAACCTGTGTAATAATCGAGACCACGCGCTAAGCTACCATCCAGGTATACAAAGTCGGTTTGATGATTCAGTAGTTCCAATAATTGTGTTAAATCGCCAATGGCTTTGTTGGCATTCTCTGTATCGGGAAGTGCATTTTTGATGTTTGCTAAATTAGCGGCATTAAAGGCTTGTTTATTGAGTAGTGATAGAATAACCGTGGTTTGGTTTTCATTCAAACCTAAGTTGATCAATTCATTTTTCACCCCATCGATGCCAATTTTATCGGCTTTGTCGATGATGATGGTAATGGTTTTAAAATGTGCAGAAGCATCTGCTTTTTCGACTACGGCCTCTAGTAATTTGCGGTGATTGATTCTGATTTCGTAACCTGTTAATTTAAGTTTTGAAAATACCTGTCTGTATATTTTCACAAAGTCGGCTTCGCACAATAGGGAGGGAGTACCTAGTACATCGGCATCGCATTGCCAAAACTCGCGGTAGCGCCCTTTCTGCGGTCGATCAGCGCGCCAAACGGGTTGCATCTGATAGCGTTTAAAGGGGAAGGTCACTTCGTTTTGATTCATTACGACATAACGTGCTAGAGGCACAGTTAAATCGTAACGCAAACCTTTTTCGGAGATTAGAGGGGTTAGTGTTTTTGATTCAAATTTATCAGCGTTGATGTCTTTTAAATAATCACCACTGTTTAACACTTTAAATAACAATTGATCGCCTTCGGCACCGTATTTGCCAGTCAGGGTGCTCAGGTTTTCCATGCTAGGAGTTTCTAATGGCATGAACCCGAACGATTGATAAACCTGTTCGATGGTATTCAATATAAATTTGCGTTTGGCCATTATTTTAGGGCCAAAATCTCTTGTACCTCTTGGTATACTTGGTTTGCTCATGCTATTAAAAGCTATCAAAAAAATAGCGATGCAAAAGTAAGGCAAAATGTAAATATAGTTAATAGTTAATTGTTAATAGTTATTAAGGGGTGTATTTTAAAGGCAAGCGAAGGAATGATTGAAATTATTATACCTTCGTTTTAAATATTAAAAGAGATGGGATACGAAGTACATATCATCAGAAAAAATGATTTTGAGAGCGATGAGGAATCCAACATCACAATGGAAGAATGGAAGCAGTTGGTGGAATCGTCGCCAGAATTAACATGGGAGCAATTCGATGGGGACGACAAGCCACTCGATTATAAATATTGCTACTGGTTGGCCCATCCCGAGCAGGATGATAGCAACCGACCATGGTTTGATTTTTACGCAGGCTCAATCAGTACAAAATGGACAGATCCTGCTTGCTTGAAATTATTGCTTCGTATGGCGGAGCAATTGCAGGCAAAACTTGTAGGCGATGAAGGTGAGGTTTATACTATGAAAGAAATAGAAGCTTTAGAGGCATATCATGAAAAAGTAGTTGAAACAATTCCTCCTCAAAAGAAACCCTTTTGGAAGTTTTGGTAGAAAATTCGTTTACCTCACCTAATACACTTTGTGTGGGCTGTTTGGGTTGCTAATGATTCCTTGCTACCATTGCGATTCCATTAATTCGCACAATGCTTTATAAATGTGGATTTGTAATTGGGTGCAGCAATAAATTAACTGCTACTTCGTTTTAATTTTGCGTTTTGCAATAATAATGGCCACCAAAAAGAGTAATAGTTTTAGAAATGCTGC
>CANFUB010000329.1 GCA_947450015.1 Bacteroidota bacterium
CAAGCCAATGCCTTAATAGCGATTTGCGAAGCCCAATTGAAGCAAATAGAAAAGGACGTAAACAAAGCCAGCGAGCCACCAAAAGCCAAAGCGAAACGGAAGAAGGAATAAAGGGGGTGCTTGGTCTGAGGTACTTTTTTTTAACCACACCGCGTAGCAGCTTTGATTCAATTAAAAAACAATATTGCAATCAAAAAAGTTCACAAAGTTAGAGCCCACAAAGTACACAAAGAGGAAACCACACACCGCGAAGCAGCATTGCTTGCAATAAAGGGTACAAAGAGGGGAAACATACCACTTAGTATGTTTTTTATCAACTTAGTTTATTGACCCCGAAGTGGGTCATATATTTATAACAGCCAAGTAAACACCTGCCCCACGACCCTGAAGGGGTCGAATGTAAAGAAGCAAGACCCATAACAGTAGTACCGAACCTATAAGGCCGCATTAAACAAATAGAAAAGGATGTAAACAATGCCAAGGGACCATCAACGGTCAAGAAAAAAAGAAATAAAAATTTAGCTAATGAAGTGTTAAATTATTTTACAATTTCGCATTTTCAGACGCTAAAATAGCAATTGTAATTTCGCCATATTCGGCAGGGAATGCGCTAAACGTTGAATTAAACGAGCCATAAATTCTTTTGCTTTTGCTCAATAAAAAAACATTCACCATGGCGCACTTAACACCATTTAAACTATCCCTCTGTTTGTCTTTTGAAGCGGTAAAAATTCTACCATCAAATAAACCTACAAATTTATCTTCTGTCGCCTGATCATCTGTAACAAGCAAGACTTTCTCTGCCTTAGATTCGTTGGACAAATTATTGACAAAAATTTCGTCAGGTGAAAAATCTTTTGAATATTGGTGATCAGTTCTTCTGATGTGCATGCCAATATAGGAATCGCCTATTTTTCGCAATTCTTCATTCACCTTACTCGCTATTTCTTGATTCGGTTGAAATATTTCAGGTAACTTAAATGTGCGTTTAGGCATAAAATTAAAACAACTTTCGATGTATAAATTTTCAGCATCGTTAAACTGACTGAAGTAAGCTTCAAAGTTCATTGTATTAATTTCTTTGAAAATTTGGTACATCTTTTCGTCAACAAATACTTCAGCATTGCTTTTATACTTCTCAAACGAAACTAGAAACTTATCGAAATAACGCTTAGGCGCATTGTACTCATCCTTATAGATAATTTTAAATTTGCTGTCATCTATTACATCGCTTAACCTGGCATTGCATTCCCATTTCAGACTCCATAAAACGATCAATTCCCTATTTTGAATCCTTGCCAATTCAACAGCAGAAGCCAAACAATACAGCCTGTTGCACATACCACCAATCGGTTTTATATAGAGTTTCTTCATTGGGTTATTTTTTCAAAAATATTATTCGCACACAAATTTAAGAACAATATTAAAGGAATAAAATTAAAACTTTCTAAACTGAGCGTATCGGTTGATAGTTAACCAATATTTTGTATTCCTTTTTTTAACCGCACCGCATAGCAGCTTTGATGCAATTAAAAAACAATAATGCAATCAAAAAAGGACACAAAGAGGATAGCACACACCGCGAAGCAGCATTGCTTGCAATAAAGGGCACAAAGATGGAAAAACATACCAATCAGTATGTTTTTTTAATACTAAAGTTTATTGACCCCGAAGTGGGTCATCTATTTATACAAAGAAAGATACCCATTGCCCCGCGACCCTGAAGGGGTTGTATAAAATGAACTGCTAATCAAACCACTTTAGCCATCTATAAAATATCTATAACACCGACTATCCAAACGAAGCTCTTTCCCGTAGGGATTGAACATGCCATTATAAACCTGGCAAGCAGGTTAATGATGCCCTTAAAGATCCTATATCAAATCCTTAAAGATGTATTTCTCATCGTACTCAATCTCAAATTTTTGAAGAAACTGAATATACTCCTTTTTGAACGATTCACTTTTGTGATGCTCTTCCTGATTTTCAATATAGGCGATTACATTTTTGATTTGAGATTTCGCATATGAAAATGCTCCGTAGCCTTCCTGCCATTCGAATTTGCCTTTAACAAATTTGTTTTCATTTATCCAAATGGATGAGCTTCGTTTGATATCTTTCATTAAATCTGAAACCGATTGATTGGGCATCATGCCTATAAAAATATGAAGATGGTCGGGCATACCGTTTATGACCAACATTTTATGTCCGTTGTTTTGTACAATGCCGGTTATATATTGATATAAATTGTTTTTCCAACTGGGTTGGATAACGGCAGCTCTGTATTTTACCGCAAATACAAATTGTAAATAAACTTGGGTGTATGTGTTTGGCATGGTGAATGTATAATCCCTACGGGATATGAATTGTTTTGTTATTTTTTATTCTACAGATATAAAATCCCTACGGGATATTATATGCCTTATTTGTTCTTTCATACAGATATAAAATCCCTATGGGATATTATATGCCTTATTTGTTCTTTTATACAGACTATAAATCCCTACGGGATATTATATCTATGATTATGATTTTAACAAAAATATTTGTATAAACGGAAAAAAATGAAATGGATATGCGGAAAAAATAATTTGTGATTTGTAAAAAATTAATCGTCAATTTTTTAATTTCATTAAAAAATTTTATTTGGTTTGGAATGGGATATAAAAATTGTTGAAATTGATAATCCACATGCATATTTAATCCCTAAGGGATATTTAAAAACGTTTGTTGTATTACCTACAGACATTTTATCCCTACGGGATATTACAGGCAATATTTTATTTCAAACAGATATTTTATCCCTACGGGATATTATCTGCATAATGATGGTAATTCATCCAACATTTTATCTCTAAGTGATAATCAATTTCATTGATTCTTATCCCGTAGGGATAAAACATCTGTAACACATAGACCCTAAAAGGAAAACTTATCCCGTAGGGATTATACAGGAGCGACTAACATCATGCACCACTAGTACAACACCTGCAAATCCTCTAGCACCAAAGTGGCTTGCTGTATGGTGTGCACCGATTTGGTGATTAACAGCAAAGACTTACTGGTTTGTTTCATCTCGAACTTATGCGGATTGGTGGCCACATATTGTAGCACTTTCATAAAGGCTGTACTATCGAAAATGGCCGCTTTCTCGTTGTTAGGAAAATACAATTTCAATAAACTTTTTTCTAAATTTATTTTCTCGAAACCCATAGACTTACCCATCCATTTTAAACGCATAGAAGCGAGTAAGGTGCTTACCTCTGGTGGGTATTTGCCAAATCGATCAATCAACATTTCTATGAACTTCGATAACTGTTCTTCATTGTCTACCTTGCTCAACTCCGAATACAAAACCAAACGTTCTGGCATATTGCGCACATAACTCTCGGGTATTAGCATATCTAGGTCGGTGTCTACCTGGCAGTCG
>CANFUB010000330.1 GCA_947450015.1 Bacteroidota bacterium
GTTCATAAAGGACATACACCATCGCTGCAAGAAGTGCATGGTTCGGTTGATACGACTAAGAAAAAAGGCCGTAAGATTTTAGCGTTTTTAGGTCCTGCTTATTTAGTAAGTGTTGGTTACATGGATCCGGGCAATTGGGCCACCGATTTAGCAGGTGGTAGTCAGTTTGGATATTCGCTTTTATGGGTCCTTTTGATGTCAAATCTAATTGCACTTTTGTTACAAAGCTTAAGTGCAAGATTAGGAATTGTAAGAGGTTTAGATTTGGCCCAAGCCTCGCGCGAGAATTATCCTAGATTCGTTAATATTAGTTTATACATACTTGCAGAAATTGCCATAGCAGCATGCGATTTAGCCGAGGTCTTAGGGATGGCCATTGGCTTACAATTACTATTTGGCATTACGCTTACACAAGGTGTTTTAATAACTGTACTTGATACCTTCTTATTATTATTTTTATTGAATAAAGGCATTCGCAAAATGGAGGCTTTTATTATGTCTTTGGTGTTTATTATTGGCGCTGCTTTCTTAACTGAAATCTTTTTAGCAAAACCAGATATGGGCGAGTTGTTGGTGGGCTTTATACCAAGCATGCCAAGCGATACAGCGCTTTATATTGCAATCGGTATCATTGGTGCCACAGTAATGCCACACAACCTTTATTTGCATTCATCTTTGGTGCAAACCCGCTATTTCGAAAAGACAGATGCGGCCAAAAAGAAAGCTATAAAGTTCAATATCATTGATTCAACCATCGCCCTTAATTTTGCCTTTTTTGTAAATGCAGCCATCCTCATTTTAGCGGCCACCGTTTTCTTTAAAAATGGACTATTTGAGGTAGCACAAATTCAAGATGCGCATAAACTTTTAGCGCCTATGTTGGGCACTAAATTGGCCCCCATTTTATTTGCAGTTGCATTAATAGCAGCAGGACAAAGTTCTACCATTACTGGTACTTTGGCTGGTCAAATTGTAATGGAAGGCTACTTGAATTTAAGAATCCAACCTTGGATAAGAAGAATCATTACCCGCCTAATCGCTATTGTACCAGCTTTAATTACCATTCAAATTATGGGTGAAAGAGGAACTGGGCAATTGCTTATATTCAGTCAAGTTATTCTTAGTATGCAATTGGGTTTTGCCATTATTCCATTGATTCATTTTGTGAGCGATAAAAAGAAAATGGGCACCTTTAGTATTGGCTTACCCGTTAAAATCTTGGCTTGGTTATGCGCTGCTGTCATCGTTGGACTCAATATTAAATTAGTGGCCGAAGAACTTATCAGCCTGTTTACAACCGTTGAATTACCCATGGTGCTGAAGTTGCTTATCCTAGGTGTAGTTATTTTTGCAGCTTTTTTATTGCTTTATATCACTGTATTTCCAATTATAAAACGCAAAAAAGAAACTGAAGTTAAATTGCCCCATGGTAGTTTCAAGGCCTTACAGCATCTCGAAGTGGAGGCTTATCAACGCGTGGCCATTACCCTCGATTTTTCAGATGTCGACAATAAGGCCATAAGACATGCCCTTTCTCAAGGAAAAGAAAAAGCCCACTATCTTTTAATACATATTGTTGAAAGTGCGGGTGCCATGGTGGCTGGTCAAAACATATCCGATTATGAAACCGAAAGTGATTTACTTACCCTTCAAGAATACACCAATTATTTAGGTAATTTGGGTTATACTTCTGAAATAAAAATTGGCTATGGCAGTCCTAAGAAAGCTATTCCAAAATTGGTGAAAGAATTTAATGCCGACCTACTCGTAATGGGGGCTCATGGTCATACCGGTATTAAAGATTTCTTATATGGCACAACTGTAGATTCAGTGCGACATAGTGTAAATATTCCAGTACTGATTGTTTAAATATAATACAAATTCAAACCTTTTAATATCATAATGAGACTTCATTTCTCCTTGGTATGCATTCTAATTTTAGTTTTGTCAACTTCATGCAATTGGTATAGTGCAGGTAGCGGATTAGGCTCGGTTGTGGACCTGTCAGGCACAAAATACAAGAGTAAATTTTATGCAAAATATACAGATTCCTTATACAAGTATTTCCCACAATATAAAAGGCCAGATAGTGTTGCAACTTCAGGGCTTGAAAGCAACTATTCATTCCTGAATCTCTCAGCATTCTATTTTAATTCTCCTCCAGAAGAAATCTATTATATGCAATGGGAAGGAACAGGTTTTGAAAGTATTCGTTTTGCATACGATATAACCCATCACAGAGATATTTATGAATCTACAGATTTAGAAGTTTCAGAAGAAGAAAAACAACGAATAGAAAAAAGATTTAGAGAAACTATACTTCATAAACTTGATAGTTTAATTGGAAAATCAGTTGATAAGGACACCGCCATATTTGTCAACCCTCTTTCCAAATAACAAGACTTATTGAACATAATTTCAATTACCCTTTTTTTGAAATAAAAATTCTCCAAATTTAACAATACAAAAAGGACACTAATGATCCATTTTATCAATGCGCTTCCAACCAATTCAATCCTACGCCTGCCTCAGCCAACACAGGCACTTTTAAAGGCATGGCTTTGGCCATTAAATCGGTTACCAATAATTTCAATTCATCAATCTCATCGAGGGTCACATCAAAGAGCAACTCGTCATGTACCTGCAATATCATCTTCGATTTCAATTGACGCTTCTTCATCTCAGCATGAATGTCTATCATGGCCAACTTTATCATATCGGCTGCAGTACCCTGAATAGGTGCATTGATGGCCATTCGTTCGGCAAAATTGCGCACAGTGGCATTGTTGCTATTAATATCTCTTAACCAACGTTTACGCCCTTTTAAAGTTTCTACATACCCATGCTTTCTTGCAAATTCAATGGTGGTATCCATGTACTTTTTGATATTCACAAACTCCGCATAATAGTTGTCAATTAAAGTTTTTGCTTCACCTCTGCTAATGCCTAAATTTTCACTTAATCCAAAAGCTTGTTGCCCGTATATAATTCCAAAATTTACCGACTTAGCATTTCTTCTTTGCTCGCTTGTAACTTCACTTTCTGGTATACCATAAACCTTTGCCGCAGTCGCTCTATGAATATCTTTATTCGCAATAAAGGCCTCCATCATGTTTGGATCTTCGCTAATAGAAGCTACAATTCTCAATTCAATTTGTGAATAATCTGCTGATAAAATCATGTGGTTACTATCGCGTGGTATAAAGGCTTTACGCACTTCTTTACCTCTATCTGTTCGGATTGGTATGTTCTGTAAATTCGGATTGGTACTGCTTAATCTACCAGTTGCAGCTATGGCTTGGTTAAAAGATGTATGCACCCTACCTGTCGTGTGGTTAATCAATTGTGGCAAGGCATCTACGTAGGTGCTTTTTAATTTTTGTAGCTGACGGAAATCTACAATTTCTTTTA
>CANFUB010000331.1 GCA_947450015.1 Bacteroidota bacterium
CAATCATATATGTTGGTGGCAACTGGTCGAACAATGGCATTTATCTTAGTAATAATGGCACAGTTAGTTTCAATGGCACGGGCAACCAAACTGTAAATGCCAATACCTTTTCTAATTTATACATTGACAAACTTACTGGAACCCTTCGCTTAACCGATGACATTGTTATTGATAACAACCTTTCTATTATTGAAGGAACATTCAACTTAGATACTTTTACTGCAAATAGATCGAGTGAAGGTGGCACTTTGACAATTGGTGCAAATGGCATATTAAGCTTGGCTGGTGCAGATAATTTCCCTGACCATTATTTAAGCAATAATTTAAATACGCAAAGTACCGTTTCTTATGCTGGCAGCATAGCGCAAACTATTCGAAAGGTAACATATGGAAACATCTCATTTTCTAATGGTGGTAGCCTCTCAAAATCGATGATTGGCAATGTTACCATCAATGGCAATTTAACCATTAATTCGGGCGCGAAATTTAATCCTGATATATTTTCACTAACACTAAACGGCAACTTTACGAACAATGGTACATTTAATCCTGGCAGTAGTACTTTGAACTTGAATGGAAGCAATAAAACAATTACTGGCAATACAACTTTAAATAATTTAAGTGTTGTTACGGGATCTTATACTGTTTCATCAGGCACTATTTCAATTGCAGGCGACCTTTACATTGAAAGTACAGGTTCGCTTGACTTTGGAAGCAATGCAACGACACTCGACGGAGATTTAACAAATAAGGGAACCCTAACAAGTAATGGAACAGCAACCTTTACAGGAAACAGGGTGCAAACTTTACAATTATTAAATTCAATAACCAGTGCATCAACAGGTATCGTTAATTTTAACGGAACTGTTTCTCCGATTATCAATTCAAACAGTTCGCCAACATTCGCAACAGTGAATATTAACAATACAAGTGGAATCACTGCGTCTGTGCCTTGGTATACCTTTATTGCATTTAATGTTGCATCAGGCGCCTCTTTCGATGGCGGTCCTTTGACCCACACATTTTATGGAAGCTTTACGAACAATGGGACTGTATTAAGCAGTGGGGTATTGAAATTTAGTCCAGGTTCACCCTACTCTGCTAGTGCTGCAATAAAACTAGATGGCACCGCATTTACAAGTACAGGTGAAGTAGAATTTGGCGGTACTGTTCCGCTTACAATTACCAATTCAAACCCTACCTTAACTGTCGTTAATATTACCAACACCCATTCTTCTGGAATTACACCACCAAGTAATTGGACCATACTCGACGAACTAAAAATTGCAACAGGAGCAATTTTCAATGCAGGAGCATCAACAAGTCATCTTATCAGTGGTTCATTTATCAATAATGGGACCATGAATGGACAAACTTCTACCATCCGATTCAATGGCAATCCATCTGAAATAAATGGTCTTGGCACCAGTAACTTCAATAACTTAACCATAGAAAGCGCTGCAGATTTAACACTTAATAGTACCATTAAAATAGGAAGAAATTTTGTAGTTGATGGCAATTTAATTGCAGATGCAGGTACGCTAGTTTTCAATGGCAGTAGTTCTACAACTATTAGTGGTGCTGTCGCATCTTTAAGTTTGGGGGATGTAGAGCAAATAAAGACGACAGGGGCAACTACTACCCTTTCTTTACCTGTTTCAATCTTTGGAGATTTAACCCTTACAAGTGGTGTGATTGTTTCTACAGCCTCAAATCTATTAACGATAGAAGATGAAGCAACTTCAACGGGTGGAA
The DNA here is from genome assembly GCA_947450015.1 of Bacteroidota bacterium. Lineage (GTDB taxonomy): Bacteria > Bacteroidota > Bacteroidia > NS11-12g > UBA955 > JABMMZ01. The sequence continues at coordinate 1,756 of CANFUB010000331.1, forward strand.
ATGCTGGTAGCTATGTGAGTGGTCCTATGAAAAAAATTGGCAATGATTCCTTTATTTTTCCTTTAGGCAAAGGAACAAAATGGGCAAGGCTCGGCATTAGTGCACCTAGTAATACAACCGATGCTTTCACTGCTCAATATTTTAACAGCAATTATTCTGATACATTAACAATGGCAAGCTCACCAACGCCAGTATTACACGATGTAAGTACAAGGGAATATTGGATTTGCGATAGAACTACTGGGACTTCAAATGTAAAAGTACAATTATTCTGGGAAACAACGTGGAGTGGCATCAATACTTATACTTCGGATCTTGTCGTTGCAAGATGGAATGGCACAGGTTGGGAAAACAGAGGACAGAGTGCTATCACTGCTGGAACTCCAGGCAATGTGACTTCAAATACCATCTCATCATTTAGTCCATTTACATTCGGCTCCTTATCAGGTTTTATCAATCCATTACCGATCACCTTAATTGATTTTGATGGCAAATTGAAAGACAGCAAGGTGGTATTAAATTGGAAAACGGCTAGTGAAATCAACAATGCTTATTTTACCATAGAACGCAGCCGAGATGGTTTAAATTTTGAACAAATTGGCACAGTTAAAGGAGCAGGCAATAGCGACAATATTATGAACTATGAATTCGTAGACTATCGTCCTTTTAATGGCATATCGTATTATAGACTTAAACAAACAGATTTGAATGGAAACAGTGAGTATGCGAGAACAATTGTTACCATTAACAATGATGAAATAGGTCAAACGGTATCTATTTATCCTAATCCAGCTAGCCTAAGTTTGACTTTAAATATAGACGGAGGCATAGAGGAAAATATAACAATTAAAAATTCAGACGGAAGAATTATCTATACGGCCCAATACGCCAATGATCCATATACCATTGACATTTCGACCTTCGAAACAGGTATTTACATTATTGAAATTGACAATAAATACAAAAGCAAACAAATTAAGTTTGTGAAAATATAGGCTTCCAATTCATTTCTAAAAGGACTCCAAAGTTAATTTGGGGTCCTTTTTTTTTGTTCAATAATTATTGCACTTTCAATCTACACACTTATAGAAACCAGAATTGGGCATTCTGAATCAAAGTAAATTGAGTGTTTTTACACTTTTTGGTCTTTTTTTTCCCTAAAAGAGCATTAATACTTAAATTTATTTACTCACAAACAATTGATTTATTGCATTTTAAGTCATTTGCATAAGTTTTATACTTATTTTTTTTGTGTAGTATAAAAGTACTATATTATCTTTGTGGTGTCTTAAAGAAGTAAAACGCCTTTAAGATTAAAACTAATAAACTACAAAACACTATGAAACGAATTTTCAATCTCGTTGCTTTGATTGCTATATGCAACATCGCTTTTTCACAGACCGCAAAAACATACCAATTCAGAAATCCGTCTAAATCGGGTTCTACTTACACTTTCTTAAGTGTTGCTCCTGGTGTTAACGCTATTGTAACTGTTACAGCATCTAAAAATGCATCTGTAGATGTAATGGATGATTCTTCTGTATACAAATACGCTTGGCAACCAAATATCAGATATACTAATAGTACTGCAAGTGCAAATGACAGTAGCTATGTAG
>CANFUB010000332.1 GCA_947450015.1 Bacteroidota bacterium
CGTTACGAAAAAGAGGATTACGAATCATTTGCCCGTCAATCGGACTCGCCACTTACCTTTATACTTAAACAAAAATCGCTGCGCATGGCTTGGTATTTTTTATTGGTGGCAGTGGTTTTATTCTTTTTATTTAAAGCCAAAAGAGAGCAACGCATTATTCCAGTATTGGAACAAAAACGCAATACCAGTTTGAATTTTGTAGAAACCATTAGTGGTTTGTATTTTACTTTCAACGACCATAAAAAAATGGCGCGCATTAAAATGAATTTATTCAATGCGTTCCTTAGAACCAAATTGGGCATTGCTACAAAAACCATCGATGAGGCCACCATACTGCACATTGCGAATAAGGCCAAAGTGCCCATCGAAGACACCCGCAATATTTTTGAATTCAACGAAAAATACATTCAATCGAACAGCGACTTAGACGCTGCCGAACTCATACAATTCAATACTTACATCGAAACATTTTATCATTATTACAACGCTAAAAAATAACTTTTTATGACCGATATCAACGACCTTCCAAACGAAGAACAACAGCCCATCGAAATACGCCCAAGTTTCGAACGCCCTACCCTCGATTTAGAACCATTGCGACTGAGTGTAGAAAAAATCAGAAATGAAATACACAAGGTAATCATTGGTCAAGATGAAATGATTAACCTCTTAATTGCAGGCCTACTTTCGCGCGGGCATGTATTGATAGAAGGTGTGCCGGGCATTGCCAAAACTTTAACCATTAACTTATTGGCCAAAACCTTGAATCTAAATTTCAAACGCATACAGTTTACACCCGATTTAATGCCAGCCGATGTAACAGGTACCAGTGTGTTCAATATGAAAAACAGCGACTTTGAATTTAAGAAGGGGCCTATCTTTTCGAACATCGTTTTGATTGATGAGATTAACCGTTCGCCAGCTAAAACACAAGCAGCTTTGTTCGAGGTAATGGAAGAATTGCAAGTCACTATTGATGGACACACCTATAAAATGGAAGAACCCTTTATGGTAATGGCTACGCAAAATCCAATTGAACAAGAAGGCACATACAAATTACCTGAGGCACAACAAGACCGTTTCTTGTTCCGTATCAAAATTAATTATCCGAGTTTAGAAGAAGAGATACGCATTCTTGAGCGCTTTGAAGGCGACTTCCAACAATCAGTTACCAACGATGTTAAATCTGTGATTACTTCGGCAGAGATTGAAGCCTGCCGCCAGATGATTCAGAAAGTATATATCAAAAGAGAATTGATAGAATACGTGGCCAAAATCATTGACCATACCCGCAATACCCGCGATTTGTTTTTAGGTGCTTCGCCTCGTGCATCGTTGGCCATTGTAAAAACCGCTAAGGCCATGGCCGCTATGCAGGGCCGCGACTTTGTGACACCTGATGACATTCAATATGTAGCCTACCCAGTGTTGAACCACAGAATTGTATTGGCGCCAGATAAAGAAATGGAAGGCTTTGAAATCAAAGACGTATTGAAAGAAATTTTCCAAAAAATAGAAGTGCCGAGATAAGACAACCATGTTAAAGCAACTGTATTTAAGTACCCGTTTTTTCTACATCATCACTTCGTTGATTGTACTTTATTGTGTTGCTTTTTTTGTGCCCTTCATGTACAATGTAACAGTTTATGCTAGCATTGTTTTTGGGGCTTTGGTATTTTTAGATGCCTTGTGGTTATTCTCTCAAAAAATATTGATACAAGGCAATCGTACTACCCAGCCCTTGTTTTCTTTATCAGACGAGAACAAGGTGGAAATTACTTTAAGGAATTTAAGCAATCGGCATTGGCAATTGAAAGTAGTGGATGAGTTGCCCATTCAATTTCAAATCCGCGATTTCGGCATCGCTTGTGAATTGAAACCTTATGGCAACGAGGTCTTGCATTATCATTTGCGTCCTGTGAGTCGCGGTGAGTATCATTTTGGCAATCTATTATTGTTTACCATGAGCCGTTTGGCTTTGGTGCGCAGAAGAATTAGCATTCCTGTAGCGCAGATGGTACCGGTATATCCGAGTATACTTCAAATGAAAAAATTTGAGTTGTACACCATTTCTAAAATTGCCAAGATACACGGCATTAAAAAAATGAGGCGCATCGGATTGAGCTATGAATTCGAACAAATCAAAAATTATGTGCGAGGCGACGATGTGCGACAGATTAATTGGAAAGCATCGGGGCGCCATCAAAGCTTGATGATCAATCAATTTGAAGATGAGCGTTCGCAACCCATTTATACCATTATTGATAAGAGCAGAATCATGCTGATGCCATTCAATGGCTTGAGTTTAATGGATTATGCGATTAATGCAGGCTTAGTGATTAGCAATGTGGCTTTGCAAAAAAGAGACAAGGCCGGTTTAATTACCTATTCAGATAAGATAGGCAGTGCCATTAAAGCCGACAACAAACATGGGCAGTTGCAAAACATACTGAACAGTTTGTACAATCAGAAAGAACGCAACTTCGAAGCCAATTACGAGTTGTTGTATTATGGCATTAAGAATTTAATTAAGACCAGGAGTCTGTTGTTTTTATACACCAACTTTGAAAGTTTATATGGCATGCAAAGAGCTTTGCCAGTATTGCGAAATTTAAACAAGCAGCATTTATTGATTGTTGTATTTTTCGAGAATACCGAGTTAGAAGCGGTGACCCACGAACCTGTGAAAGATTTGAAGGGTATCTACACAAACATATTAGCAGCACAGGCCATTAATGAGAAGAAGATCATTGCTCAGGAATTGAATAACATGGGCATACAAACGATTTTAACGAAGCCCGAAGATTTGACCTTGAACAGTGTCAATAAGTACTTGGAGATAAAGGCGAGGGGGATTATATAGGCAGTAAGCAGTAAGCAGTAGGCAGTCGTTGTTGCTTGCGATGTGCTTTGTTGTTTGGGTGAGGTGAGTTGCTTCGTTGAGGTTTTTGTAGGCAGTAGGCAGTAAGCAGTGGTTGTTGCTTGCGATGTGGTTTGTTGTTGGGATATGGTTGGTTGCTTCGTTAAGGTTTATGTGGGCAGTAGGCAGTAGGAAGTGGTTGTTGCTTGCGATGTGGTTTGTGCTTGGGATATGGTTGATTGCTTCGTTCTAGTTTTTGTAGGCAGTAAGCAGGAGGCAGTAAGCAGTAAGCAGTCGGTAGCAGTTGTTGCTTGCGATATGGTTTGTTGTTGGGATATGGTCGGTTACTTCGTTGCGGTTTTTGTAACCAGTAAGCAGTATGCAGTATGCTTTTACCATTAGCAGCAACTGTAATATGACCATATATCATAGAAGCTCCGTAGGAGCTTTATCTTAGTAATGGGCTAAGCAGTAAGCAAAACCAAAGATTCCTTAACAC
>CANFUB010000333.1 GCA_947450015.1 Bacteroidota bacterium
CCCTCTTCTCTCAATGAGCGTGCGGCTTGGCTACCTGAATAATCGAATTCGCAAGCTTGACCGATGATGATGGGACCGCTCCCTATTATTAAGACTGATTTGATGGATAGATCTTTGGGCATATAAAGAATAAAATTTGGCAAAAATACAAAAGCATTGCCGTTTAACAACGTAATGTGGACAAAATATGCGATAAAATTAAGTGCTTTTTAAAAAAACTATTGGTAAGCGGGGGAAACTATGGTTAAGCACTCAAAGCCTCGCCTTGCCAATTTTGCTCCTCTAAAGTCCAAGCATCTGTCAAAGTTGTTTCGAGCCATACTTTTCCCGAGCGACGGTATACCAATACCCCAATGCCATAGGCTTTTTGGAATTGTTGATCCAAATCTAAAACCGTCATTTGTGGTTCAATATTAACCTGCAAATCGGATATTAAAGTTCGGCATTCTCTCAATGTTTTATTGGTTTGATTAAATAGTCTTCGTGCCAAAATAAAATCGCTTTCAAGTCGCCCAGAACGTATAAAAAAAGCCAACTTAAGATAAGGAAAGGCATTGTTAAACTCCTCTTGTATCATAAAGAGCTTTTTGTTCTCATCTATTTCAAAACTGGTATGAATCATCGGCCTTATAATTTTATTTTACGCACCAAATAGATAAAAACCGCAGCCTCTAAGCTACCTGCCGTAACTGTATTTCCGATGCCAATGAAAAGTGTTATTAAAAACATAGCAAGTGTTATCAGCGACATGTTAAGCAAAATTTTCACCTGTGGCTTGCTTTGATTAAGCGAATTGTATTTATAACGCATAAGTGCTTGCAGCGCCTTATTCGGAGATGAGCGAAAGATGTGTTGGCTGTCCATAATTGAAAATGATCCTAATTAAAAATGCCATGTCAGTTATAGCCGATTGCATTTATTAGGTTCTTACAAATTTAGACAGCTTGCCTAAGTTTTATTATGAGTAGGGTCAGCGAAAGCAATGATAATAATCAGAAATTAAGCAATAAGCAATTTAATTTTTCATATGGGCCAGTTTATCATAGTTGATGATACTTATAGTGCCACCTGCAACTTCTATGTATTTTTCTTCTTTAAAATCACTAAGGGTTCTGATAACGGTTTCGGTTGCTGTTCCTACCATGTTCGCTAAATCTTCGCGCGAAAGGTTCATGCTAAACTTTTCGGCACCTTCCGTTTTATATTTATCAGATAATTTCACAAGGGCTTCTGCCACTCTTTTTCTAACAGAATTATAGGCTAGTTTTACCAATTGCTTTTCGTTTTCACGCAAATCGTTAGAGAGCATTTCAATGAATTTTTTAGACACCTCTGTGTTCTTATACATCAGTGCAAAGAAATCATCTTTGGGAATTAAATAAATTTCAGAATCTTCTAAGGCGCCTGCAGAGTTAGTGTAGGCTTCGTTTTGAAGCAGTGAAAGATAGCCAAAAAACTCCCCTTCTTTGTACAATTCAGTTATTAATTCTTTGCCTTGATCGTTTGTTTGATAGGTTTTTACTTTCCCTTTATTGATAAAGTAGATGCCTTTTGGAAAGCTGCCTTCAGCGTAGATATCTTCTTTCTTTTTGATGGTTTTTTTCTCGTGTTGCAACGATAATTCTTTTAGAGAATCGAAGCCTTTGGCCTCTTGTACAAAGGCATCATAACCACCAATGTTTTTGGTAAACTCTTTTCTCAGGATATCATTTTTTTTCAAACGACTTTCAATCGCATTCAACAATTCTACATCATCGAAGGGTTTTGTAAGGTAATCGTCTGCACCCATTTCCATACCCTTTCGCATATCGCTTCTTTCAGCTTTAGCTGTTAAAAAGATAAAAGGAATGCTAGCGGTTTCTTCTTGCTTAGAAAGCATGTGTAAAACCCCATGACCATCGAGAACGGGCATCATAATATCACATATAATAATGTCTGGCTTTTCGGTTTGGGCTTTCTCTACGCCCTCCTTACCGTTTACTGCTGTAACAACTTCGTATTGCGCCAAACGCAAAATTTCTGAAGTATTTTCTCTTACATCTGTATTGTCTTCAATTAATAATATTTTTTTCATAGGACCAATGTTTTGTGTTTAATTTATTGTGGAATGATAATCGTAAATGTTGTGCCTTTGTTCTCTTCTGTTACAAAATCGAGTGATGCATTCATTAACTCGGCATAGCGGGCTACTATGTTCAAACCTAAGCCAGTGCCTTGTATATGGGTAGCATTATGACCTCTAAAAAAGCGTTCAAATAAATGCTTTTGATCTTCTTTTGAAATTCCAATACCATGGTCGCTCACATCAATGCGAATGGTGGAATTATTGACTTGTATGTGTACATCGATTGTAGCCTGTGCTGGCGAAAATTTAATGGCATTTGAAATTAAATTGAAGAGAATATTCTTCAACAATTTGCGGTCGATATTCACTTGTGCTTTACCAACATGGTGTTGCACGATCAATTGTTCTGAACCTGCCATCGATTGCATATCAGAAATGATTTCAGCAATAAATAGTTTGATATCTAAAGGCTCTGGTAAATTTTCAACCTTGCCTTCTTCTAATTTGCTGACCGATAAAAAGTCATTGAGTATATCTGTTAAATTATTGATGGCGTTTTTTATTTTTCCAACGTGTTTTAATTGGTTGTCTTTATCATTGTTCTCACCATAGCGGGTTACTAAGGAGAGCGATGACATCATAGTAGTGAGCGGTGTTCTAAACTCGTGTGAGGCCATTGATACAAAGCGCGACTTCAGTTCATTTAATTCCTTTTCTTTTTGAAGGGCGAGGTGCAATTCCTTTTTAGTTTTCTCCAGTTCTTGAATGGCTTCTTCTAGAATTAGGGTTCTATTTTTAACTTGGCGCTCTAATTCGACAGAATAATTTTTTTGTTTTTCTTCGGCTTGTCTTCGAATGGTAATGTCCATGATAAACGCCATGATATAACGCCCCTCAGGTGACTGAAAAGGACTTAAACTTATTTCAAGCGGAAATTCAGAACCATCTTTTTTGAGGCCCCACAATTCCATGCCCAAACCCATTGGCCGAGAATGCGGATTATTGGCATATTTATCGCGATGATCTGTATGGTTGTGGGCGAAACGTTGGGGTATTAATATTTCAATTTTTTTACCAACCAACTCATTGCTGATGTATCCAAACAACTTTTCGGCACTGGGATTAATGCGCACGATTTCACCTTGTTGGTTAACCACCAGTATGCCTTCAGTGGCATGTTGAAAAAGGGCTTCGCTATCGGCCATTCCTTGTTGTAGGTAATTGCTTTCGGTCATGGTTCCTTATTTGTTGTGATTGGAAACAAATGTAGGA
>CANFUB010000334.1 GCA_947450015.1 Bacteroidota bacterium
GAATGCCCGCACCGCATTTTTATCTTCACCCAATTGCTGTTCTAGCAATTCTGCAAACTGCTCGCGATTCGTTGGTGAATTAAATTGCGTACCATCTTCATAAAAATAATGACACCCAATGTCCAATTGTTCGTATTGAAAATGGGGTGCTACTGGTTCGTTAAAAAGAATGAATAATTCTTCAACAAATTCAGGCATAGTAAACAGCGAAGGACCGGCATCGAACCGAAAGCCAGCTTCCTCAAAGTCGCTGAGTTTACCGCCCGGATAGGCATTCGCTTCGTATACCGAAACGGCATGACCACTCGCACGTAATCTGATTGCAGCGGCTATGCCCGCTATCCCCGCTCCAACAACTATCACTTTTGCCATAAATTTGAGTTCAAAACTATTGAAAAAAAAGGGTGCTAAACGATTTACTTTTCAAAATGCGACTTAATTCGCTGAAATAATTAGCAATAAAAATTTTATTTAGGACGTCAAACTTCAACAATAACAAGCCTTAAGCACCAATTCAATGACTTGTTACTAAATTGTGTTTTGTCAATCGGCCTAACAAGTTTACTTTTGCACTTTAATGAGTACAACACAAGCGGTTCTGCTTTTAAAAGATGGCACGCATTTCATAGGCACAGCAATAGGCAAAATTGGCACTACCACTGGCGAAATTTGTTTTAATACCGGAATGACCGGTTATCAAGAAGTTTTCACTGATCCCTCCTATTTCGGACAAATCTTAGTTCAAACCAATGTTCACATTGGCAACTACGGCACGAATTTAACTGAAGTTGAATCGGGCGGCATTAAAATTTCTGGTTTGGTATGCAGCACATTTGCGCACCACCAATCAAGAAAAATGGCCACCTCTTCGATCGATGATTATTTCGTGAACAACGCAGTCGTAGGGATACAAAACATCGATACCCGTCAACTAGTTCGCCATGTGAGAAACAAGGGTGCCATGAACGGTATCATCAGCAGTGAGATTACCGATTTAGCACAATTGAAATCAATCTTAGATGCAGCGCCTGATATGGACGGCTTAGAGCTTTCTTCGCAAGTAACTACCAAGGATTTTTATACCACTGGTTCCGACTTAAGCGAATACAAAGTGGCGGTGCTCGACTTTGGTGTTAAAAAAACCATGCTACAATGTTTGAACGATCGCAATGCTTTGTGCGGTGTATTTAATGCACACGCAACAGCCCAGCAAATCATGGATTGGAAACCAGATGGTGTGTTGATTTCCAACGGACCTGGCGACCCATCGGCCATGGACTATGCGGTTGAAACTGTAAAAGCATTAATGGACAACAATGTGCCTTTATTCGGTATCTGCTTAGGCAACCAATTATTGGGAAGAGCCAATGGCATGAATACTTTCAAAATGCACAATGGCCATAGAGGGTTGAACCACCCAGTTAAAAATTTAGCGACCGGTCATTGCGAAATCACAACACAAAACCACGGCTTCGCTTTAAAGAACGAACCGAATGATAAAATTGAAATTACCCATATCAATTTAAATGACGAAACCATTGAAGGTATCAGAGTAAAAGGCAAAAAAGCATTCAGTGTCCAATACCACCCTGAGTCTTCTCCTGGGCCGCATGACAGCAGATATCTTTTCGATGACTTTTTCAATTCCATGAAGTCTTAAGTTATTGGGTTAATAGGTTATTGAGTTATTAAGGGAAATACAGAATACAAAATAATAATTGAAAGAAGAGATAAAAAGTTTTGAAGATTTAGAATGCTTTAAGCAATGTAAAGCACTCAGACAAAAAGTTTCGAAACTTGTAAAAACCTTTCCAACAATTGAACAATATAGATTAACCGACCAATTATTAAGATGCTCAAGATCAACCACCAATAATATAGCAGAAGGATATGGCAGATTTCATTTTAAAGAGAACGCACAATTTTGTAGGCACGCCAGAGGCTCTTTATTTGAATTGCTCGACCACCTCCAAATTGCTTTTGAAGAATCCTACATTGATACAACTGAATTAAAAGCCCTAGAAACCGAAACAAAAAATTGCATCAAAATATTAAACGGTTTTATAAAATACCTAAGCACTCAAACAATCCAAAAGTAAACCCACAATAACGAATAACTTAATAACGATTACAAAATCCTTAATAACCAATAACAAATAACTTAATAACCAATAACAAAACATGAGTTTAATTGCAGACCTAAAAGCTAGACAGATACTCGATTCAAGAGGTAACCCAACAGTTGAGGTAGATGTCATTACAGAGAATGGATTCTTAGGAAGAGCGGCTGTGCCAAGTGGCGCCAGCACTGGTATTCACGAAGCAGCTGAATTAAGAGATAACGATAAAAGTATTTACATGGGCAAAGGTGTTTTAAAAGCCGTAGCCAATGTGAACGAAATTATATTGCCCGAGTTAATCGGTTGCGATGTGTTTGAACAAAACATGATCGACCGATTGATGATCGATTTAGATGGCACTGCTAACAAATCGAATTTAGGTGCTAATGCAATACTTGCCGTTTCTTTGGCCATTGCCAAAGCAGCAGCGCAAGAAAGCGGTCAGAGTTTATACCGCTACTTAGGTGGTGTGAATGCGAATACTTTGCCATTGCCAATGATGAATATTTTGAACGGTGGTGCACATGCCGACAATGCCATCGACTTTCAAGAGTTTATGGTAATGCCTGCTAAAGCCGATACGTTCAGCGAATCTTTGCGCATGGGTGTGCAAATTTTCCATGAGTTAAAAGCCGTATTGAAAAGCAAAGGCTATAGCACCAACGTAGGTGACGAAGGTGGATTTGCACCGAACATTCAATCGAACGAAGAAGCGATTGAAACAGTATTGATGGCCATTGAAAAAGCGGGCTTCAAACCTGGCGAAGATGTATACATTGCAATGGATGCAGCCGTAAGTGAATTATGGGATGCTGAAAAAGGTTTATATGTTTTCAAAAAATCTGATAAGCGCCAGTTGACTGGTGATGAGATGGTAGACTATTGGAAAACATGGACCAGCAAATACCCTATTATTTCGATTGAAGATGGTTGTGCCGAAGACGATTGGGCCAGTTGGAAAAAACTAACCCAAGCCATTGGCGATAAAGTACAATTGGTAGGTGATGATTTATTCGTAACCAATGTGAACAGATTACAACGCGGTATCACCGAAGGTATTGGTAACAGTATTTTGGTGAAAGTAAATCAAATTGGTTCGTTAACCGAAACCATCGATGCTATAAATCTTGCAACTAGAAACAGCTATACCAATATTATCAGTCACAGAAGTGGCGAGACCGAAGATAGCACCATTGC
>CANFUB010000335.1 GCA_947450015.1 Bacteroidota bacterium
AGCTCGATGGCGATTGGCGTAGGAAGACAATTGATTTCGAGGGTGGTTCTGCAAGGAGGATTTTCGGCAAAATACTCGGCCCAAATTTTATTGTAGATCGGAAAATCGTCTTTCATATTGGTTAGAAAAACGGTAACATCTACTATCTTATCCCAGCTACTGCCGCTGTCTTCGAGTATGTATTTAATATTTTGGAACACACTACGACATTGCACTGCGATATCATAACTGATAATATTTCTGTTCTCATCTAATTCGACACCAGGAATTATTTTGGTACCTTTTTCGCGTGGACCAACGCCACTTAGAAATAATAAATTGCCAACTCTTTTGGCGTGTGGGTAAAGGCCTACCGGTTCGGGTGCTTTACTCGATTCAATACTTTGGTTAATCTCACTCATCTATTTTACGGGTGCTTTTGCAGTTGGTTTAACAACTGTTTTAGGGGCATTTTTATCTGTAGGTTTTACACCTTTGGGTCTGTTGGCAGGTTCTGGTGCACTGATAAATACACCACTGTTATAAATCACCGCGCCATATTTATCTGATTCTAAATTGGTAGCAATGGCGATTTGTTTTGCGTTAGGACTAAAAGCCACATCGCGTACATTCTTGCTTAATTCGGCAAAATCAGAAATTAATTTTCCAGTGCTAACATTGAACAATTTGGTAGTACCATCGTTACAACCGCCAATGATGTACTGACCATCGAGACTGGATTCTACTGAAGTTACTTTCCATTCGAAGCCAATCAATTTTTTCAACTCTTTGCCTGTTGTAAGGTCCCAAATAATAATAGTTTTATCGCTGCTACCACTGGCTAAAAATTTCCCATCGGGCGAAAGGTCAATGGCATTTACTTCATCTTTATGACCTAAATATTCTTCTGCTACCTTTTGCGTACCTGTCTCAATTTTTGCTATACCTGCACCTTTGAGGGCCGCATAAAAAAACTTACCATCGCGACTTAAAACCAAATCACTAATTGGCTTACCAACTTTAATGGTTTTTGATTTTCTGCTATCGTAAACGTTGGTTATCTTAATAGTACCATCGACACTGCAAGTAATTATATTTTTACCTGCGCCATCTAAAAACGCATTGGTCACTGGTTCCATGTGCATGCTGAATATTTTTGATGAATCCGGAAATTCAATGTTCCATAAACGGGCAGAATAATCTTTACCGCAACTGATAATAAATTTATTGTTTTTTGAAAAACCAAGCGAAGTAACAGCACCTAGGTGACCGAAAAACGATTGCTTAAATTTAGGAATTCCGAGTGAATCGATGGTGTATAAATTAACAGCGCCATCCCATCCACTTGAAACGAAGTATTGACCATTGCTTGAATAGGCAATGGTTTCAACATTGGCTGTGTGCTCCGTCAGCTTTACTTTAAGGCCTTGCGCAAACGACTGACTAACAAACAAGAACTGCGCTAAAACAACAATAAATAAACTTTTCATAATTTGGGTAGTTTAATGACGCTAAGATAGGCAATCCTTTTTAAACCTTTTACACAAGTTTTTCTATTCTTTTTTCTTAAATCCTAAACTGGTAGAATTAATGCAGTACCTTAATCCTGTAGGGGTTCCGAAGCCATCTGTGAACACATGGCCGAGGTGACCACCACATTTCGCGCACAACACTTCGACCCTGTACATGCCCATGCTTTTGTCAACCACTTCTGTAATTTTAGAAGAATCGATGCCTTGGTAAAAACTTGGCCAACCGCAACCCGCATCGAATTTTGTTTCGCTACGGAAAAGCTCGGTACCGCAGCCTTTACAAACATAAATACCGCTGTCCCAGTGGTTTTCATACTCGCCAGTGTATGGTCTATCGGTGGCCTTATCTCTCAAAACTTTGTATTCTTGAGGGGTTAATTGTTGTTTCCATTCTTCTTCTGTCTTTATAACTTTCATGGTGTCTTTTGGGGTTGAGTCGTTGGTAGATAACACTGGTTTTGCAACATTCGAGGGCGCAGTATTACTGCATTGTACGAAAACTAAAGCAGTGAAAAACAGTGTTGTAAAAATCGATTGTGGTTTAATATATTTCATAACAATAATTACGAGGGTTTTGTTTAAAAAGTTTGATTTAATATAAAAATATTGAAATGAATCCAATACTTTTGTTCAATGCAAGCAATTACATTCAAAAATACATTGGTTTTACTGATTGTACTTTGTTCATTTCGACTAAATGCCGCAGATACTCTTTCTTTGAACGAAGCAGTGACTAAAAAAAGGGTGACCGCCATCATCAATGGGGTTGATCCTGTAAAAACAACCAACCTCCTCCACTTTGGAGAATGCATTAAAATAAAATTAAACTGTTTGGGCGACAAGCCTGTGGTAATCGTTGTAAAAACGGGTGCTACTTTTAAATGCAAAGATGCCACCATTACAGCTATGGTATGCACCAAAGTAAAATACATTTCTATTGTTCCTAAAAAAGAAGTGACTCAAAAAATAATGGCCATTGCTACCGAGTTTAATAAATTAACACCAAGTGGCTTGCATGTTTTTACAGCAGGCGATGTATGTGCCGCACCTTTATTAAGGGTTGTCAAAGAAGTTGAGAATGGCAATTTCCAAAATGATATTGGTCAAAACGCGGTGTGGTGCGCTACAGACAATCTGCCTTTACAAGGTTTATTGGATCTGTGCAAAGACAAAGTTAAATCTTCTGCTTTGGTGAAAGCGGTTTGTAAAGCACAGTTGATTCCTGTACCAAAAGCTTATGCCAACGCCAAAGTAAGTCAGAGGGTTTATTTTGATTACACACTCACCGATACTTCGAACGTTAAAATTATTTTATACGACAAAGCTGGCAATGTGGTCTTGTATTTTTTAACAGCCAAAGATAAACCAACAGGGGTTTATAAGGAGAGCTATTGGATATCGGATGCCGACTTAGATTTTGGCGACTACCAAGCATTGCTTTATGTGAATGGGGTGCCATTGGTAACCGAAAACATTAAATTCTAAAGTGTACCGATGAAGATCATCAGTAAGAATGTTTGGATACTTTCGCTGGTGAGTTTGTTCACAGATATAGCAAGCGAAATGCTGTATCCCATCATGCCCATTTATTTAAAGTCCATTGGCTTTTCAATTTTAATTATTGGTATTTTAGAAGGTGTTGCCGAAGCCTTGGCAGGACTGAGCAAAGGCTATTTTGGAAAACTATCCGACACCTATCAAAAGCGCTTGCCATTCATTCAAATAGGGTATGGTTTAAGTGCCCTTTCAAAACCATTGTTGGTTTTATTCAATGCACCTTTGTGGGTG
>CANFUB010000336.1 GCA_947450015.1 Bacteroidota bacterium
CAATGATACCTTTTTTCACGCACAATTTTGGCAATGCTGCCAGCAGAAATCACCCTTTTGGCTGGAAAGCAGAAGAAGCAGTTGATTATGCCCGCGGTCAGGTTGCATCCTTAATCAATGCCGATCCTAAAGAAATTATTTTTACTAGTGGCGCTACTGAATCCAATAACTTAGCCATTAAAGGTGTTTTCGAAATGTATGCCGAAAAAGGCAACCATGTGATTACCATTGAAACCGAACACAAAGCGGTGTTAGATACTTGTAAGCACATTGAGAAGGCTGGTGCCGAGATTACCTACTTAAAGACAAATGAACAAGGTTTAATTACATTAGAACAAGTTGAAGCAGCCATTCAACCAAATACAATATTGGTTACCATTATGTATGCCAACAACGAGATTGGAGTTATTCAACCGATTCGCGAAATAGCTGCCCTGTGTAAATCAAAAGGTATTTTATTTCATACAGATGCTACCCAAGCAGTTGGTAAAATTCCAGTTGATGTAATTGCAGATGGTATCGATTTGATGAGCTTTACTGCACACAAAATGTACGGACCTAAAGGTATTGGTGCTTTGTATGTTCGCAGAAAAAATCCAAGAGTTAAAGTAACGGCTCAAATGGATGGTGGCGGACACGAACGCGGCATGAGAAGTGGTACCTTGAACGTGCCTGGTATTGTAGGTTTAGGTATGGCTTGCGAAATTTGTCAGAAAGACATGGCAAGCGATACAGCGAAAATTAGCAAGATGCGCGACCGTTTAGAAAAAGAATTGTTGGTTTTGGAAGAAGCCTACGTGAATGGTAGCATCGAGCACCGTTTGCCGCATATCACCAACATGTCGTTTAAATATGTTGAAGGCGAAGGCTTAATTATGGGTGTTAAGAACATCGCAGTGTCTTCTGGTTCAGCTTGCACCAGTGCTAGCTTAGAGCCTAGCTATGTTTTGAAAGCCTTGGGTCTTGATGATGAATTGGCACACTCTTCATTGCGCTTTGGTTTAAGCAGATTTACCACCGACGAAGAAATAGATTACGCCATCAACCACGTGAAAGAAGCGGTATTGAAATTAAGAGAAATGAGTCCACTTTGGGAAATGTTCAAAGAAGGCATCGATCTTAAATCTATTCAATGGGCTGAGCATTAATTCATAAACTAAAAGTAAACGCAATTGTTACATAAGAACACCTTCACTCATAAAAATACAAAATATTAAAAATGGCATATTCAGAAAAAGTAATCGATCACTATAGCAATCCCCGCAACATAGGCACCTTAGATAAAAGTAGCAAACAAGTTGGAACTGGCCTTGTAGGCGCTCCAGAGTGTGGTGATGTAATGCGTCTACAAATTGAAGTAGATGATGTAACAGGCATCATTAAAGACGCAAAATTTAAAACCTTTGGTTGTGGTAGCGCTATCGCGTCTTCTTCATTGGCCACAGAATGGTTAAAAGGCAAGTCGGTAGATGATGCTTTGAAAATCGACAATATGGACATCGTTGAAGAGTTGGCTTTACCACCAGTAAAAATTCACTGTAGCGTATTGGCCGAAGATGCAATTAAATCTGCCATCAACGATTACAGAGTAAAAAATGGTTTAGCACCAATTGAAGATACTAAAAAACACTATTAAAATTTTACAGTTATGTCTGCAGGAATAACAATTACAGAAAGAGCAACAGAAAAAGTTCACCAATTAATGAGTGAAGAAAAAATGGGCCCTGATTATTTCGTCCGTGTTTCAGTAAAAGGCGGAGGATGCAGTGGTTTAAGCTATGACTTAGATTTTGACAACGAGCGCAAAGAAAGCGACCAAGAGTTTCTTAACGGGGATGTGAAAATTATCTGCGATTTAAAAAGCTATTTATACTTGGCAGGTACCGAACTCGATTTTACCGATGGTTTGAACGGAAAAGGATTTAACTTTGTAAATCCAAACGCCAAAAGAACTTGTGGTTGCGGAGAAAGCTTTGCAGTTTAAAACCATTCAAAATATTACCAATCTTTTAAGAAAATCAGGCATGGTCCTGATTTTTTTTGTTTTTTCTGAAACGACCATTCAAGCGCAATCCAATGCCTATCAATTGAAAACAGGCATGGATTTAGGCGTGGCCCTAGGAAGTTCGAGTGTATTTACTGCAAGTTATTTATTGCAAAAAAAAGTTCAACCGCTCAGTCAAGCAAGCATACTTCAATTGAATCGAAATTCCATTAACACTTTCGATCGGATAGCCACCTACCAATGGAATCCAACGATTGCGAAAGTAAGTGATGGTGTGGCTGTAGGGGCCATCTTGATGCAATCCTATTTTTATTTTAATAAGTCAACGCGAACAGATGCGTTTAAAATTGGGGTCGTGTCCTTCGAAAGTTTCATGCTTTCGCAAAGCCTTGCCAATGCTTTAAAATTAACAAAACGCAATCGACCATTTCTATACAATCCAGAGGTGCCAACTGCCTATAAATACAAAGGTGATGCACGCATGTCGTTTTTCTCTGCCCATACAACAACCGTATCAAGCATGTGTTTTAGTTTTGCATTTACCCATCAGTACTACATGCCCAATAGCAAATACAACAAGGGTATTTGGATTTCTGCATTTACACTGCCTGCGGTGCAAGGTTTTTTAAGGGTTAAGGCAGGCAAACATTATCCCACCGATGTCATCACAGGTTATTTGGTTGGCTTGGGCAGTGCTTATCTCATGCACCAATTGCACAAGCGCTAAGCAGTGGTTTTGCTTTTTTGATTAAGCCATCTATAAATGGGTAATCCAATTAATACCAATCCTAAGCCGATACATGATTTTCCAGGCGATTCGTAAAGTGTTGTTACAACTAGTACCAAACTGAACAAAGTAAAAATCAAAGGTAAAATTGGATACAATGGTACCTTAAAAGGGCGTTGGGTTGTGGGCATTTTCTTTCTTAAAACAATGACACCGAAGGCGCCACAACCATAAAAAATAAAGGCTACAAATACCAGCATCTCCGTTAGCATATCGAAACTGCCAGTGATAATCAATAATACACACCAAAACATTTGCATTAGAATGGCTTTGTGTGGTGTTTTGAACTTAGGATGTATATGGGCAGCACTTTTTAAGAACAGGCCATCCATGGCCATGGCATAATACACTCTAGGGGCACTCATTAAACTATTGTTGGTGCTGTTAAACGTGCTGATTAAAATTAATACAGAAATAAATAAACCACCATAAATCCAAATGGTATTCATGGCTTCAACAGCAGCAATGGTATTGGATTGGGCTGCAATGTTTTGATAGAAACCAATA
>CANFUB010000337.1 GCA_947450015.1 Bacteroidota bacterium
TTAGGATTCTTCAGTTTAATCTTTATATTCGGTCAAAAGAATTTAGTAGCAGGCTATGGTTCTGCAGTATTCTCAGTAGCATTTACTTTGTTCATGAGTGTACTTGAGCTATTGGTTGCATTCTTACAAGCTTACGTATTCACATTGTTGGCTTCATTATACATAGGTTCTGCAACAGAAGAGCATCACCACGCTGAAGACCACCACTAAAAAAAATCAAACAAAACAATAATAATAAAACCCAAAATAACATGTCAATTTTAGAAATTCTATTACAAACAGTATCAGCCGCCGACCCATCTAAATTAGGTGCTGCAATCGGTGCAGGTTTAGCAGCAATCGGTGCCGGTATCGGTATTGGTAACATTGGTAAAAGTGCTTTGGAAAGTATCGCACGTCAACCTGAATCAACTGGAGATATCAGAGCAAACATGATTGTTGCTGCTGCTCTTGTTGAAGGTGCGGTGTTCTTTGCAATCGTACTTTGTCTACTGATATTGTTCGTTTAATACTATCAGAAGCTGAAAACTTTAAGCAAGGGGTAAGTAATTTTATTACCCCCTTGCTTTACTTTTAATTCAAAACAAAAAAAATCGAATAAAATGGAATTGGTATTACCCGGCGTAGGACTCACATTCTGGATGCTTTTGGTATTCTCTGTGTTGTTATTCCTGTTAAAGAAATTTGCATGGAAGCCCATATTGACTATGCTATCAGAAAGAGAGAACTCTATCGAGGAAGCCTTAAAATCAGCTGATCAAGCACGTGAACAAATGGCGAAATTGCAAAGTGACAACGAAGCACTTTACAAACAAGCCCGCGAAGAGCGTGATCAGATTTTGAAAGAAGCCCGTGAGATGAAAGACAGCATCATAGGTGAAGCAAAACGTTCTGCAGAAGAAGAAGGCAAACGCATGATCATGAAAGCCAGCGAAGAAATCAGCAAACAAAAAGCTGCTGCCATCGCTGAGTTAAAAGGTCAAGTTGCTACTCTTTCTGTAAACATTGCTGAAAAATTGATTAACAATCAACTTTCAAATTCAGAAGAACAACAAAGCATTATTGCCAAACAGGTCAATAGTCTTAACAACAATCAACAAGCCATTGCTTAAGCATGTCTGAAACAAAAATAGCCAATAGATACGCCGAAGCATTGATGCAACAAGCCGTTGCAGACAATCAGCTTTCTGCGGTGGCCGATAGTATGGCCCACATCAGTGTTACTTGCCGCAACAGTAAAGATTTGCGCAATGCATTGAGCAATCCTATCATCAACCCTTTGCAAAAACAAAACGCTTTATTAACTGTGTTTAAATCTAGCAACCCTTTGGTGCTAAATTTCATTAAGTTGGTTTGCAACAAAAACAGAGAAAATATTCTTTTGGATATCGCTGACTGTTTCCTAGACCTTTACAGAAAAAATCAAGGTATAGAAAAAGTGAGTGTGCAATCAGCTACTGCGTTAAACGAAAGTGATAAAACCAGCATTCAACAATATGTTCAGAAAGTAACCGGAGCAAAATCTGTTGAATTGCATACAGAAATAAACCCATCCGTTATCGGCGGTATGGTGATCAAATTTGGCGACAACCTACTAGATTCTAGTGTTGCTGCTAAATTAAGAAAACTTAAAAAAGAATTAAACATAGCATAAAACAAATTATATCATGGCAGAAATAAGACCTGATGAAGTTTCAGCAATCCTGAAACAACAAATAACAAACTTTAAAACTGAAGCCGAACTAGAACAAGTTGGCACAGTGTTGCAAGTGGGTGACGGTATTGCCCGTATCCATGGACTTACTCAAGTTCAATCAGGTGAGCTGATTGAGTTTGAAAACGGCATGAAAGCAATTGTTCTAAACTTAGAAGAAGACAATATCGGTGCGGTATTGTTCGGAAGTAGTACCTTAATTAAAGAAGGTGATACTGTAAGAAGAACTGGCAAAATTGCTTCCATCGATGTAACTGAAGGTATGCTAGGTCGTGTAATCAACACCCTAGGTGAACCAGTTGATGGTAAAGGCGAATTAACCGGCGAAAAATTTGAAATGCCTCTAGAACGTAAAGCTCCAGGTGTATTGTTCCGTGAGCCAGTTAAAGAACCACTTCAAACAGGTATCAAAGCGATTGACGCGATGATTCCAATTGGTAGAGGTCAACGTGAGTTGATTATCGGTGACCGTCAAACAGGTAAAACTGCGGTTGCTATCGATACCATCATCAACCAAAAAGAATTTTACGATAAAGGTAAACCAGTATATTGTATCTATGTTGCGATAGGTCAAAAAGAATCTACCGTTAAACAAGTGGTAAAAACTTTGGAAGAAAAAGGTGCAATGCCATACACTGTTGTGTTGTCAGCTCCATCTTCAGCTCCAGCGCCTTTGCAGTTCTTCGCGCCAATGGCCGGTGCTGCAATCGGTGAGTTTTTCCGCGATAGAGGTTTGCCTGCATTGATTGTTTATGACGATTTATCTAAACAAGCGGTGGCTTACCGTGAGGTATCTTTGTTGCTTAGACGTCCACCAGGACGTGAGGCTTATCCAGGTGACGTGTTCTACTTACACAGTCGTTTGTTAGAAAGAGCTTGTAAATTGAACGCTTCTGATGCTATTACCCAAAACATGAACGACTTGCCTCCTTCATTAAAAGGTAAAGTTAAAGGTGGTGGATCATTAACTGCACTTCCAATTATCGAAACCCAAGCGGGTGACGTTTCTGCATACATTCCAACCAACGTAATTTCAATTACAGATGGTCAAATTTTCTTAGAATCAAACTTATTCAACAGTGGTGTTCGTCCTGCGATCAACGTAGGTATCTCTGTATCACGTGTTGGTGGTTCGGCTCAAATTAAATCAATGAAGAAAGTTGCTGGTACTTTGAAACTTGACCAAGCACAATACCGTGAGCTAGAAGCTTTCGCGAAATTTGGTTCTGACTTAGATGCTGCTACCAAATCAGTTCTTGAAAAAGGTGTTCGTAACGTAGAGATCTTGAAACAAGGTCAATACGCTCCACAAAGAGTTGACCAACAGGTTGCAATTATCTACCTAGGTTCTAAAGGTGCTTTGAACAATATCCCTACTGCTAAAGTAAGAGCTTTCGAAGCTGAATACTTAGAAGTATTGGAAAGCAAACACAAAGCAACGCTTGATGCTTTAGCTGCTGGTAAAATTGATGACAGCATCACCAATACTTTAGAAGAAGTAGCTAAACAAGTTGGCGCTAATTACAAAGCATAAACCATTTAATTTCGCTCAATGGCAAATTTAAAAGAA
>CANFUB010000338.1 GCA_947450015.1 Bacteroidota bacterium
AAAGAGCGATTCAGGCTGTTGTTAAATTAAATGAAGAAGGTGCAACGGTGGCCTTCATTGCGCGTTATAGAAAAGATGCGACTGAGAACATGGACGAGCTAGGGGTTTTGGATGTGATTAAATATGAAGCCTATTACAATGAATTAATCAAACGCAAAGAATTTATTTTAGAGAGCATACTGGGGCAAGATAAATTAACACCCGAGTTGAAACAAAAAATAGAAACTTGTATGGACAAGGATGTGTTAGAAGATTTGTATTTGCCATACAAACAACGCAAGAAAACCAGAGCAGATATTGCGCGTGAAAAAGGTTTGGAGCCACTGGCAAAAATTATTTTAGCACAAAGAGAATCGGATGTTGAGTATGCTGCACAGCGCTATGTCAATTCAAAAGTGAATGATGTTGATGAAGCGATACAAGGTGCTATGGACATAGTAGCGCAATGGATTGCCGATGATGCTGATACCCGCAGTTTGTTGAGACAGCGATTCGAACAACATGCTTTTATAGAAACCAAAGTGGGCAAGGGCAAAGAAAAAGAAGGCGAGAAATACAAAGACTATTTTAAATATTCAGAGAAAGCAGCCAATGCACCTTCGCACCGCATTATGGCCATTATGCGGGCCACCGATGAGGGTATTCTAAAATTGAACATTGCACCCGATGAGGAAAGAACCTTAGAGGCCATCGATTATAAATGGATTAAGCGCGGCAGTGCCACTGAGAATTATATGTTGGATATTACGAAGGATGCATACAAAAGATTATTACAACCTTCGATTGAAAATGAGTTGAAACAAAAATTATTTGAAAAAGCCGAGGCCGATGCCATTAAAATATTTGCAGATAATTTACAGCAATTGTTGTTGTCATCGCCTTATGGCAACAAGCGCATACTCTCTATCGATCCCGGTATTCGCACAGGTTGTAAAACAGTTTGCTTGAATGAGAATGGCAATTTATTGCACCACACGGTTTTGTTTTTTAATACCAACGATGAGCGCAATCGTTCTGCCAAGCAGATACAAGAGTTGATGCACACTTATAAATTGGAAGGCATAGCAGTGGGCAATGGTACAGCGGGACGTGATACAGCAGATTTTATCAAAGGCTTAGGCATAGATGCACCTGTGTTTTTGGTAAACGAAGATGGGGCTTCGGTGTATTCAGTTTCAGAAATTGCGCGCAAAGAATTTCCCGATCACGATGTGACGGTGAAGGGTGCAGTGAGCATTGGCAGAAGGTTGATGGATCCATTGGCAGAGTTGGTGAAGATTGATGCCAAGAGCATGGGCGTTGGGCAATACCAGCACGATGTGAACCAAACGAAATTGAAACAAGCCCTCGATGAAACCGTAGAAATCTGTGTGAACCGAGTAGGTGTAAATTTAAATACTGCAGGCGAAGAATTATTGAAACATGTCTCAGGATTGGGCCCTGTGTTGGCCAAAAATATCATAGAGCACAGAAACAAAAACGGTGAGTTCAAGTCGCGCGATGAGTTAAAGAAGGTAGCGCGTTTGGGCGATAAAGCGTTCGAACAATCGGCAGGATTTTTAAGGGTGCCTGCTAGTAAAAATCCTTTGGACAGGAGTGGCGTTCACCCCGAGCAATATGCCAATGTAAAAAAGATGGCCGCTATTGCAGGCGTGGTGGTAGATGATTTAATAGGCAATGCGAATTTGATTAAAAAGGTATCAGAACTTACAGATGTAAAAGCCCAGATTGGAGAATTTACCTTTAAAGATATTTTAAAAGAATTAGAAAAACCTGGACTCGATCCAAGGGTGCCATTGAGTGAAGATGTGTTCGATGCGGGCATACGAAAAATGGAAGATTTGCAAGTGGGCATGACCATTAAAGGCATAGTGGCCAACATCACCAACTTCGGTGCTTTCATTGATATAGGCATTAAGCAGAGTGGCTTGTTGCACATTTCAGAAATGGCCAATCATTTTATTAAGAGTCCTGCAGAGGTGGTAAAGTTAAACCAACAACTCACTTTAAAAGTAAAAGAGATTGATTTCGAAAGGCAGCGCATTGCTCTGACTTTGAAGTTTTAATTTTGAAAAATAAAACATCGTAAAAAACATACCAAACGGTATGTTTTTTTAACTTAAAAATCCAAGATATTCCAAAATAAATTCTCCCTAAAAAGGAGAAGTATGAGAAGTATTAATAGAGAAAAATGCAATAAAATATTTTTACTATTTTCCATTAGGTATACCATCACTAAGAAGTAAACAATCTCCGCAGTAATTAGGAAAAAACTGACTAAAACAACAAAGGCTGATAACAAATAAGGCAGTTCGCGATCAGTCATTAAAACAGACTTGTACTGGATACCAATAAGCAAAAGCACAATCATCAAAAGGTCGGTACTAATCAATAACCAATTAAGTGCTTTCAAAACTTTGGAGCCATGCTTTAATTGCATACTTTGTTTTAATAGAGTATCTAAAGACCAGACTTTTTTTATTGAAAGCATTTGACTGAAGTAAGTTAACGTTAAAGAATGGATTTTAGTATTGGCTAAATCAGTTACTTTGTGTTAACTTAAATCTCTACCCCGTAGGGTTAGCATATCTGTCACCGCGGGTCGCAGACCCGCGGAAAAAAACAAACCCCACCACATTGTTTGGCGATTTTTTGCGGTTCCCTTGCAAAAAAAATGACAAACAATCCTAGTGTGTCTTAAAATACTGCATATACTTCAATCCCCTCGCGCAGTAATCCGCATCGTAAGTGCGCGGTCCACCAATGGCAGGATGGGGCATGCCTGTGTTATGAATGTGAAACGCATCCTTGTATTTCTCTTTTTGAAGGTAGGGCCCATAGGTCATTTCTATCCATTTGGTGCCGAAGTATACGGCCTCATCACCGCGAATGTCTTTTACTTTAATATCTAACAACAAGCACTTGTATCCCATGAGTTGAAAAGGTCCCCAGCTGCTCGCCAGGTTTTTTAAAGCATCATCGTTGGCATCGGCTAACATGGCTTGGGTCACATGCTCATAGTTTTCGAGGGTGCCAAATTTTACCTTTTTTAATTTCTCATACACATGCGGTTCGAAGCGCGCATCGAACACTTTTCTGCCACCGCATTCCAACATGCAGAGCGCCTTTAAGAAATCAGGAGATATGTTGAAAAGAGTAGCACAACTATCAATTTTGCTGCCGTAATTCTTGGTCACCATTTCGAGTCCTGCTTTGCGGTCTTCGATGTTTACTTCTCGTTTTTGAAGGTAGGGAATCAAATAGAT
Source organism: Bacteroidota bacterium (assembly GCA_947450015.1). Taxonomy (GTDB): domain Bacteria; phylum Bacteroidota; class Bacteroidia; order NS11-12g; family UBA955; genus JABMMZ01. The sequence continues at coordinate 3,267 of CANFUB010000338.1, forward strand.
TAATGCAGCGGTAGCAAT
>CANFUB010000339.1 GCA_947450015.1 Bacteroidota bacterium
CTGCCCTTCGGTCTTCACTGCTTTGTTTTTTCTAAATGCCCATACAAAGTCCGAAGCCGCTTGGCGTGTGGCTTCCACATCGACGATAGGGGCAGGATAATCCTTGCCAATTTCGCAATGGTACATTTGCTGTTCGATGAGGCTTAACTTGTAGGGTTCATGAATTATATTCGCTGGTACTTGTGCCAATTCGGGCACCCATTGTTTGATAAACAAACCCTCAGGGTCGTGATCTTCTGAATTTTTAATGGGGTTGTAAATGCGAATGGTATTAACACCTGTGGTGCCACTTTGCATTTGCAATTGAGGGTAATGGATACCGGGTTCATAATCCAAAAACTGACGGGCTAAGAAATGCAAGTCGCGCCAGTCTTGCCAAAGATTAAACACAAAAAACGACACCACCATGGCCCGCATTCTGAAATTAATATAACCTGTAGCCACCACACAACGCATGCACGCATCGACAAGGGGGATGCCGGTTTGCCCTGTTTGCCATGCATGGATATAAGCTTCATTTTTAGGTTTGGTAAGGGTGTTATACGCGCGGTTAATGTTCTCGTATTCGTAGCGACTTTCAGTCTCAAATTTTTGTATGAAATGACAGTGCCAATGCAAGCGCGAAACAAAATTGGCGAGTGCTCTTTTATTAGGTGACTCAGCATACTGTTGCATGGTTTTTTGGTACACCATGCGCATACTAATGTTGCCATAAGCAAGGTAAGGTGATAGGCGACTGCAACTGCTGCGACTTAATAAAGGCTGACTGATATGCTTGCTATAATTTATATGTCTTTTATTGATAAAATCGATAAGGTAGCGCCAAGCCCAGTATTCACCGCCTCTTTGAAAATTTTTATGAGGGGTGATAATAGCTGCTTCTAAGGGTGGACCAACCATGGATTGTAAAATATTTTGAGAAAGATGAACAGTGTTCCAATTGTTTTTATCAATGATAAATGCCGGTGCATTCATGGTTTGTTTCCAATGTTCGTCCCACTGCGCCCTCGATTTTAAAGCGCGAATGATGCCATTGGTAGGTACTTCGTTCCAAATGATTTGGTGTTGATTAAATAATTTTTTCATGGCCTTGTCGCGTGTGTAGGTGAGGCCATTGCCAATTTCTTGGTGCGAAAAAACAGTGTGAATGGTATAGTGTTCTATTAAGGTTTCAAATACAATTGCGGCTTCGTTATGAAAAATAAAAATGTCTGATTGGTGTTTTTGTAAATGTTGCTTCATCTCTTGTAACGACTCATAAACAAAACGCCAATGCCTTGTATCGCTGTCGTGGTAAGCCATTACGGAGGGTTCGAAACAATACACAATCATAAAAGGCAAACCAGCCTGTTGTGCATAGAAAAGAGGGGCATGGTCGGTCAGGCGCAAATCGCGTTTTAACCATACCACATTGATAGCCTCTTTTTGCATTGCGTTTTAAATTAAATCAGTTGGTAAGCTGTCTGGTTTGGCATAACTCAAACGACCCAGCAGTAGGGTGTTATGGTACGAGTCGAGGCCCGAGATAGCAATGGTTTCGGCTTGCTCTATGGCGATGGCTCCAGTGGGCAAAACACAATTTTCTGGTAGAATAATTTCTTCAACTTTACCAATCACGAGTATGGTGCCATTGATGGCGAGGTGATGCGTTTCAACTAAACTTAAGCCGTATCTTATTTTACTTTCTTTCACATATGGCGCAGCCAATAGGGGCAAGAACTCGGGCGTTAAACCCGTGGCTTCGAATTCTGAAATGGCTTTAGGATAGCGGGCCGAGGTTTGGTGGGCTTGGCGATAGATGCCTGCATGCACATGGTTAATGGTAAAACAATTGGTTGCTAAAATATTTTCTAAGGTATGTCTATCTGCCGTATCAGGACGGTTAATAAAACCAATGAGGGCAGGGTTAGAGCCGATGTGAAAAACAGAACTAAAAATGGCGAGGTTGGTTTGTCCGTTAGCATCTATGGTGCCAATCAAAGAAGCACTTTTAAAACCGCTGAGCGAGTTGATAAAAGCGGCCCTTGTACGGGTTTCCATTTGGAGAATATCGGCAGAAGAAAAGTAGGTGGGGTTCATTGTGTTTGTGGAGTAAATATTAAACAAAGGAAAAGGGGATTTGTTGGTAGGACATAAAGTAAAATGGTTTTATTGTAAAAAATGCTTAAACTTGTATGCATGAGATTACGTTTTTCATTTTTCATTTTCATTTTATTTGGAATTAGCCAAATAAATCTAAATGCTTTAGATGCCATCGACCACAATAAGCAATACATTTATGTAATGGACAAGGGGCAGGTGAACCGCTATGCCAATGGGGTTTATGATGAGAAGGGAAAATATGCTATTCACAGCGATACCAATTTTATCAATCGCTTTTACAATGATTTTGCAAAGCCTTTTTGCAAAGACAAAATGCTCATCAAAAAAAAATTAGGTGCTGCCTTTTATACCAATTTAACTTGCTTTAACGACAAGGTTTTTATAGCGGCCCAATACGCCAGTTTTACACCTGAAATCAGTTCATTTGAATATGTAATTGTAGAGTACAATGCAGACATGCAATTTCAAAATTGCTATGTGCTTAAAAGTGGAGGCGTTTCGAGATTTGGTGGTATTAACCTTTATCCGCGTTTTAAAATGCAATATAGCAACAAAAATGAGGTGTTGCTCAGTGTTCTCCACCCTACCACAACCAAATATAATGACAGTGCCTATACCTTGGCCAACTTTATTATGGATGCCAAAAGATGTGAATTGCGTTTTAAAAATTTAGTAGCCACTCCCACCACAGCACCTGCTATTACCGGTGTTTGTTTGTTTAACTCGCCTAAGCCTGCCCTTTGTTTTCCTTTGCCAATTCCACTTAACTACAGCCAGCATCCCATCACTTTTTCATTCCCGTATTTAATTTTTAGAAATTGGAACAAACACCGCATGTTCGATCCTTTTCACCATTTTCAATATGCTTACGATAGTTTGCGCAGAGTGTCACTCAATATAGGCTTGGTAAGCATGGGTACCTTTTATAATTATTTAAGAACCCATGAACTGTTATTGGCATATCAATTCGAAAATGATACCTTGAAAATGATACTGAGAAATTATGGCAGTAAAGATCAACAATTGGTCGTTGTAAAAATGGTAAAGGATACCTACACTGCTACTTATTTGAAAACGCCTAATAACGATTTCGATGATGCGTATTACCATTTTATTGACAACAAAATTGTGGAGGTGAGGAAATATTCGGAGGGGTTTGATTTGAAAG
>CANFUB010000340.1 GCA_947450015.1 Bacteroidota bacterium
GCCTTGGGTAAATTTTTAACTGTTTCAATCGATGCGAATGCAAAAATTAAAAACGCCTTGCGCATTGGTAAAAAAATTAAACCCTTCAAATTTATAAGCACCGAAAAAGATGGCAAGAAAATCGCCATTCGGAAATTTAAAAAGAAACCAACTTACATTTATGTTTGGCGAGTTGGTGAAACCGCTTTCGAAAACGATACCGCAGCTTTGCGTGTAATACAAAATAAATATGCAGATAAAGTAAATTTAGTAACGCTCAATTATGGCGAAACACCCAAAGAACTCAAGTCGTTTAAAAAACGCAACCGCATTAATTGGCTGATTGGTTATTCTAGTTCTAAAATCAATAACAAACTGTACATCGAAAAATTTCCTACTGGTATCTTAACCAAAAAGCGACTGCGTGTAAAGCAAATTGGTATAAGTGCAGTAGAATTGTTAAATTTGCTACAAAACAACACACTCTAAATAATATGGAAGATCAAATCATGGACCCAATTGAACCCAAAAAGGGAAAAGGGAAAACCATTTTAGTAATACTGTTGGGTCTGCTTTTAGGCGGCTCTGGTGTATTTAACTATCTCTTGTTCGACAAAGGACAAAAGGCTACGGCCATGGCGCAAAGCAATATCGATTCATTGAAACAACTTGGTAGCTTAAAAGATTCATTGTACAAAATGTTGGCAGATGAAGAAGCCAGCGTTGCGAGTTTAAGATTAGAAATTGCGATGTACCAAAGCGAGAATGATAGCTTGAAACAAATCCTTGAATTAAAGGAACAAAAGATTATGGCTTTGCGTTCTCAAATTGGCGGAGGCGGCAGCCCCAAAAAGTTAAGGGCCTTAAAAGACAGTTTGGAAAAAATGATGGTGGTTAACAATCAGTTTAAAACACAAGTACAAACCTTGTTGATGGAGAACGAAGATTACCGCGCACAATTAGCAGCCAAAGAAGAAAAAATCAATGCACTGAATTCAAGCAATCAAAAATTAAGCGATAAGGTAACAATAGCAGCAGAGCCCAATGTAGGACCAGTAATAGTTACGCCTATGTACAGCAAAAAAGGGATTGATGTGCCTATTTACAAAGCCAAGAAGGTGGAAAAATTAGTGATTACATTTGATGTGTTGGGCAATCAACTCACCGAAAAAACTGTTGAGAAAACCTACAATGTGCGTGTGAAAGATCCAGATGGTATTGTGTTAAGCAACGACAATGGTAAATTAATGGATAGCAATGATGTGTATACCATTCGTGAGAAAGTGAGTTTTGATGGCACACAAAAAAGAATCAAAGTAAATTTCAAACAAGATCCTAAATACAAAAAAGGCCGTTATAAAGTAGAATTAAAAGACGGTGATGAAGTAAAAAATACCTTCATGTTTGAACTGCTTTAACAATTAAGATATCAATTAAAAAGCCCTGCCTTCGAATAAGAAGAATGCAGGGCTTTTTTTATGTTTTATAAAATTGTATGGTGTGTAATATTACATGGCAGGACAATGCCCTGCTTGGCAACTCGATAAAAATAGCAGTGCTAAAACTAAAAGTGTGAGGGTAAAATAATAAGGGAGACTTTTGTTTACTTTTGGGTTGGCGGCCAGCACCGCGGTGGGCCTAATCAGTTGCTTTTTCATACGCGTCTTAAATTAAAAACTTTGCCCAAGGTGCAATTCGTTTCATCGAAATTTAAATCACCTCAGATGCTCTTTATTAATAACGCAATTAGCGCACCAAAAAGTATGACACTTCATAAAATAAAAGCTTATGCTCTAATTTTGATGTGTAAGAATAAATAACGACCATTGAAACACGCTCTATTCTCTGAGCAATAACAATATATTTAATCTGTGAATCAGTGGCTTTTATTTATGGGCTATTTTAACCTAGCACTTGCAATGCTTTTTGTCGATGTAGACTTTTACTTTTTTCTTTGTTTTTAAATAGTAACAACCGCCTTTTTCACCTTTGTAAATATTATGCCCTTCGTAGGTGCCGCAAGGTTTTGGTTTGTCAGCTAAAGTGGTAGCTATTGTAAAAATGAGTAGGAGTGATGTTGCAATTATTTTTTTCATGTAACAAATGTAGAAAATATTTTATTGTTACACCAATTGAAATTGTTGCTTAAATCCGCTCTATGAAAAATGATAAATACCTACAGTGTAAATTGTAAACCAATATTAAAACCAACACTGCTAAAAGGCATTTTTGTTTTTAATGAAATACTGGGCAAGGAATTCGGTCTTTGGTTGTTGGGGTCAACGGTATAACTATCTACATATTCATCTTCCTTCTGACTGGTGTTCATAGATGGCAAGCGGTCGACTCCATTCACTTCATCTTTGGTCATGATGCCTTTGGCAGGTGCATATGATAAACTCAATAAACTGATTTCAGCAAAAAAATTAACATTCTCTTTTAAGTTGAAAATTGCGCCTATGGCTGAGTTGAAACCGAGTGCTGTTCCGCCATTCGATTTGATCGCTATGCGCTCTATGTCGCCACTGCTGTAATCTTCCATTGTTTGATGGATGGAGCCGATGCCTACAACAAGTCCGAATTTCGCATAAGGATTAATTTTCTCTCTGCCTGTTGCTAAAACTAGGCAAGGATTGATGCGAAATTGATTCGCCCAATAATGGTAATCGGTATACCCATTGTTATTGCTTCGGGTAGCATTGGTATTGGCGCCTCTCAAATAATTTAAACCAAGCTCCATGCCAATGTTGGGATTAAACATGTAACCCAACGCGCCACCTACTTGTGCCCCTTGGCCCAGAGATAAATTAATTTGTTCATACTGTCTTAAACTGTTGCCGCCATTCGAACTGAAATTATTGAATCCTGCCATATTTTGAGAACTGCTTTTAAAGCCATAGCCAATGTTCAAATTCGCATAGGTTCTTTGTGCTTTTAGTTGATATAAACTGAAGGTATTTAAAAGTAAAAGAATAAGTGTGTTGAATTGTAAATTTTTCATGTTTCAAAGATGAACTTCAGGCGCTTTTAAAGTTTATAGAATTGGAAAAAAGACTTGCGAAATTCATAGGTTGTTGCGGCCTTCAATCAAAGGCGTACGCAACTGAATTCACATGTTTAAATAATTGCAAAAATGCTCACAATGGCCACCAACAGCACCAACACAGCAATGGTGAAAATATTGTATCGGTTGCTAGTGGCAGTAAACCGCTGTGGCTTTGTATACAATGTTGTATAGTAATGGTTTTTGTATGGTGACATGCGAATACAAAA
>CANFUB010000341.1 GCA_947450015.1 Bacteroidota bacterium
ACCGAAACGTGTTTTACGCCTCGTATTGAAGATACCAAAAACAATACTTTTTGGACAGAGAAAACCCACCCCAACCGTTACACATGGTGGAGCAGCAATAACAAAAAGAATGCATATGGTTTTACCCATTGCGAAACATTTCCAAAAGGGGGTTATTACGATGTTACCCTCGTGATAAACGATACAGATGGTTGTTTGGATACCTACACGCAAAAGGTGTTCATTAAAGAAGTTAAAGCAGGTATTAAAAAACATTTACACGATGTGTATTGTACAGAGCTCACGCAGTTTTTTGATTCCTCAGTCTTAATTGGCGATGCTGGGGATTATATCACTTCTTACACTTGGGATTTTGGTAACAAACAATTTTCTGTCTACGATAAAGATCCTTCGAAAGCGTTCGATTTACCGGGCGATAGTTTAAGAATTACCCATGTGGTGGTGAGTAATGATGGTTGTACCGATACCACCACTTCGGCCATTAAATTTATAGGGGCCAATACGTATTTTCGAATAAAAGACACCATTGCTTGCGGTCGCTTAGAAGGTGTGTTTTATAATTTCTCTAGCAATTGCTCGCAATACATTTGGGAGTATGGCAACGATAGCAATTCAACTTTCAATACAGACACCAAAGAAACCGCTTATAAAACCTATCGCAAAGTGGGCAAATACAAAGTGCGTTTAAGGGGTATACAATCGGTGTTCAATCCATTTACCAATAACATGTACTACTGCAGTAGTATATTCCCCGATCAGGAATTTAGCAAGGATAGCAGCAGAACGGTTTGGGTATTGCCCGATGGTAAGTCGGCTATCTTAAGTCGCGATACCATTTGTGTGCACGATACGGTGCATTTTGAAAGCGCAGTGGATACCTTGTATAAAATGAATAAATGGGCGATTAATGATTCCATTTTTTCAATTGCAAAAGTGCCTTACGATTTTTCCCATCGCTTTGAAAAGGAAGGTGTTTACAGTATAAAATTAAGACCGCAAACACCCTCTCCCGACCCAATGCTAGGCTGCTTAGACAGTGCCGAGAAAAAAGTATACGTTGTAAAAGTGAGGGCTGGTTTTACCATCGATGATCAACTGGTGCCTAACATACAATTCATCAATACAAGTACACCAAAATATGCAACGTATCAATGGAGTTTTGGTGATCAAAGTTCGGGTAGTAATACTTCGACAGACGAAAATCCAACGCATAGTTATGCTGACCTCACCAAGCAATATCAAATCTGTTTAGTAGCCACCATTAAATTTGGTTGTGCCGATACGATTTGCAAACCATTGGGACCCTATTCAAGTTATTGTTCTGTATACAATGTTTTCACACCGGGCAATGGCGATGGCTTGAATGATGTATACGATGTGGTAATTGAAGGCGAAGCCACTTATCAATTAACCATCTACGACCGTTGGGGTGTGGTGGTTTATAAAGCCGATAAGGACAACGATGAGTTTGAAAATAATAATTGGAATGGGAAGGTGCACAATACCGGTTTAGATTGCAGTGCGGGTACTTATTATTATGTCTTTAATTATTCTATGCAAGTAAAACCCGAGGAGAGTAAAACAGTTGAAGGGGTGATTACTTTGATAAGGTAGATTGAAAATTTAATTTAATTTCTTACTGCAATTTTGGTGGCCAAATAGGCCATTGGCATATAAGCCAATGCTAAATCTAAAATGGTGAACCAGATAGGGGAAGGCAACATAAAAACAGCAGCGGTTCCACCTAATAGAAAAAATGCACCTATGCCATATGCCAATTTCTTTTTATGTGTAACACCCAAAAAAGCAGTCAATGTTGCACCTGTTAAAGTGCCCAAAGCATGGGCTAAAAATGGCATTAAAAAATGTTTGGGTTCAAACAAATGCATGGTGGCTTTCAATCCTTCGACCGTTGTTGTATCGGCTCCATTTGGAGGCGGAATAATGCTTGCACTAATATGAATAAGGCCACCATTGACTAGGTTTCCTAGGACAATGCCAGCAAGGCAAGCCAAGATGTTTCTAAGGATTGGATTCATAAGTTTGAAATTGTTACGCTTTGTGATTGTTAAACAAACTTAATAATTTTTTCTAAGTTGCCAATAAAAGTGTGCAGTTGTAATTGTATCGACAATAAAAAACCCCTTCTAAAAGATAGAAGGGGTTTTTATAAAGTTTATATTTTATTAATAATCCAAATCGCCATAATCAAGTTTGGTGCGTTTAATCCAAAGCACAAAACGCAAGATTAAAATTAAGAATGGAATGTACATTAACATGGTTGGCACATCGAAGTGATTTAAAATAATCACCGATTTTCTTTTTAATCTTTCGGCAATTAAATACATACTAGGAATTAACAACAAGGTTAAAATGGTTGCGAAGAACAATCCGAAAATCATGGTCCAGCTCAATGGTCCGAAGAATGTTACGTTGTCGCCACCAAAGAAAATATGTGGATTCAATTCGGTTAGTAAAGTACCAAAGTTAATGTTCAAACCAACTGCTAAAGGAATCAAGCCTAGGATAGCAGCAGTAGCAGTTAATATAACAGGCGTCATACGGGTTCTACCTGCTTCAACTGTGGCATCGTATAAATTCATACCGCCTTCGCGCGAGAATTCTGCAAACTCAACGAGTAGGATACCGTTCCTAACCACTATACCACCGAGGGCTATAATACCCACACCGGTCATTACGATACTCATTTCCATTTTGAAAATAGAAACACCAATTAATACGCCCACGATACTCAATACAATTTCTGATAGAATGATCAATGGTTTGCCGAGTGAGTTAAACAAGCCTACCAATACCAGCATCATTAAACCTACAGCGGTTAGCATGGCACCACCTAAGAAACTCATTGTAGCGGCTTGCTCTTCTTTATCGCCAGCAAATTTAACTTCTACATCGCCTGTTGGTTTGTAATTTTCCATTGCTGCTTGCACTTTGGCTACTACTTCGTTTGGATTGTATCCTTCTTTTACATCAGATGATAAGGTGATCACGCGTTTGTCGTTTTTGCGCTTAATACCTGCATAGGTATAATCGTATCGCACATCGCAGAAGGCAGATACTGGAACACTTCTCACAACACCACCCATGGTCATGTCGCGGTAAGTAATTTTTAAGTTGCGCAAAGTTTCAATGTCAATTCTTTGGTCAGATTTGTAGCGCAATTGGATTGGGTACTCATCGTCTACATCTCTGAATTTAGAAGCTTCGATACC
>CANFUB010000342.1 GCA_947450015.1 Bacteroidota bacterium
AATTTGATATTTTTTCTAACTACAGCAAGGCGTATGATAGCAAAAATCAACATTTTATTTTAGAGTGTGATACTGCAATAATTCTATTTAACACCAATGGTTCCGTTTACAAAACCATTCATAAAACCTGCGATTTAGAGGGATTGGAGTACAACCCCATTGATGGCTATTTATATGGTGTGGCTTTTAAAACAAACAACTATTATTTCACTAAGATTGATTTAAACAATGGTCAACTAAGTTTACTAAAATCGCTTTCCGATTATGGCTTAACCACCAGCACGCTCGATTATGAAAAGGGATACTACTACATCATTTCAGACAGCAAAGGTTTATTTAAAATAGATATAAAAAACGGAAATAAATTAGACTCTAACAAACTTTTTACAACTAACAATTGCAGTTGTAATGAGTACGACAATGAGACCGAGCAGATTGCCAGCATTTGCGTTATCAACTCAAAAAAAGTCATGCAACTTTACAATCCCTTAGATAGAAGTTTTAACACCATCGACACCATTGAGAAATATGGCACTGGCTACTTTGGTTTTAATGCCGCAAGTTTCGATCAAGCCACAGGCGATTGGTATTTTAACTTAGGTAAAAACATTGGGGTAAAAAACAGTCGCACCAATGCCCGTATGGATACCTTAACTACAGGATTTAATAGAATAAGAAGTATAGAATTTCCTGGTCAAGCTTGTTATAGCCCCTTAAATTTCAATAACACAAGTGTTGTAAGTCCCCGCTGCCATGGGAACAGCGATGGCTCAATCGAAGTACAACTAAGTGGTGGACGTGCGCCTTACCAGTATGCACTCAACAACAGCACATGGATCAACAATGGTAAATTCTATCAGCTTAGCAGTGGGCTTTATCAGTTAAAAGTACAAGACAAAAATGGATTGTGCCAAAACGCCACCAACATAACCTTGCAGAATTTGCCTGCATTTCAACACAGCACTTCATCTAAAGACAATCTTTGCTATGGCGAACAGAAAGGCTCCTTAAGCATTTCAACAAAAGGCAATACAGGCCCTTATCGCTTCTCATTAAATGGCGGCATTTTTTCTACAGTTAATGCATTTAATAATTTGGGCAATGGCCAATACAAAGTCTACATTAAAGACACCAATGAATGTCTTGACAGTATCAATGATTTAAGCATTCAATCTCCTTCTGCAATAAATCTTGACAGCATAACTATGCTTCCAATAAGTTGTTACAACGGAGGCAATGGCGCTTTGTTTGCAAACCCCAGAGGTGGTGTTGCGCCTTATTATGTATCGTTCAATGGCAAACCAATAAATCAAACAAGTACTATTGATTCTATAAGTGCGGGCAAATACATATTTCAAATCACCGATGCAAACGCCTGTATATATGAACAGAATTTTGAATGGCTGAATCCTGAGCCTTTAGCATTAACTGGATTTGTAAAAAACAAAGTATGTGATGGAGATGCACCCTCGCAAGTCGTATTAAAAATAAACCCATTGCATAGCATGGTGCCTTATACGTTAACCAATATCACCAACAGCAACAAATACTATTTAAATGATACAATTAGAAACTTGAAGGATGGAGATTACACGTTTACAATACTCACCGACCAAGGATGCAACGATTCTTTTCGCATGGCATTAAAAACACCCAAAGGAATAAGTATTGTAAAAACCAAAGATACCATCTTGTGTGAAGGACAATTATGTAACATTGATTTAAAGACTACTGGGGCCAAAACATATGAGACAATTGGTGACAATGGCTTAGTATTTTCTATGCCAATTTTCACAACCAATAAGGCTGGCACTTATATCAGCAAAACCACAGATAGCAATGCTTGTCAATACCACGACACTTTTCAAATCAATAAAGTAAACACCCAAGTAACCCACGATTTTTTGGTGCCTAGCATGGCGCTATTGAGCGACACTGTGTATGCTGTAATTATTAGCAGTCCGACAGCCGATAGCAACAAATGGTCTTGCAACAATACCAATGCAAAAATAAAAACCATCAACCCTTACAATGCGCAATGGCAATTTAAAGATACTGGTGTTTATACCTTGTTTTTAAAAAGTGATTATGGGGCTTGTCATTTTGAAACAACTAAAAACATTCACTTATTTTCGAGCAACGACAGTTTAAAACTAGAGCGCTCCCTTGGTTACCGCAGTGCCATGATACAAAGTTTCAAGGTGTATGCAAATCCGCACGATGGGCAACATTTTAGCATTGAAATCAAATTACGTGACACAGCAAAAGCCATGCTCTACAAAATCGATGGCAATGGCGGTCAAATTATTAGTGAACTGGATTTAGGCACACTAAAAGAAAAAACTTTCATGGCTTTTCCCTCCATCAAATCGGAAGTTTATTATTTGAAATTGGTGGTGGGCAAAGAGAGCAGGGTGATAAAAGTGGTGGCGGTGCTTTAGGACTTATCCCTTTGGCCTCATCCCCTATCCCCTTCTCCACAGGAGAAGGGGGAGTGGCTGCGACTATGGTATCCTTATTAAATTAAGTTTAATAAACATTAACACATATCACACTTTCATAAATAATACTGTACCGGCTTTTAAAGCAACTAAAGACAATATAACCCTCCCTTCTCCTGTGGAGAAGGGAATGAGGGATGAGGCCTAAAAAGGCTATTACACACAACAGACTACAGGACAAGTGGGAGTGGCTGCGTATAAAATTTTCGTTTACTCAAAGGCCATCAATACTACCGCGCAAAAAAGTAAACGCCTTCCTCGCCCTGGGTATGCGTAAAAGATTGGCCATTCAGGGTAAAGGCTTGTAAGGGATAATAACAGCAACAGGCGTTATCGGCCGTGCCTTCATACTTAAAATCAATGCGCAAGGTATCGGTGCTACCATTGGGCCAGTCCATATAGAATTGTTTTTGGTTGCTGTTGGCACTTAAATACAAAGCATCGCTGGTGCTAATAAAATATTGCTGGTTCCAACGCGACAATGCAACAAAAGTATCATACACCCTGGTACTACCTTGTAGATAATAAAAACTGTTTGGCAGTTTCGCAATGGGCAAAGTGTCTTTTTGGGGATCTAAATTTAGGCGGGTAAAAAAACTTGAAACGCTATCGAATGTAAAACTTACGGCATGGTAACGCGCATCTGGGTTGTTGCGTTTTGGACAACCAAATTGACTATCGCTGGTGCAACTGGTGAAAAAAAACAAGCCAAT
>CANFUB010000343.1 GCA_947450015.1 Bacteroidota bacterium
ATAGGGAGTTAAGTTATTGGTTAATTGTTATTAGTTATTAAGGAAACAGCCAATGGGGCTGAGTTATTAGTTAATTGTTAATAGTTATTAAGGAAAGGCACTAAGCCCCTAATAACCTAATAACCCGCCTGTGGCGGATTAAATGTTGTTCGCAACCCATTTGTAAAACATGTTAACACCATGACCGCCAGCCATCAATGGGCGATGCTGCCTTTCTGTATAATCCCTACGGGATAAAAAAACATTGGATGTACATTTTCAACAGATGTTAAATCCCTACGGGATAGATGTTTTCAACTATTAGTTAATGATTAATTTTAATAAGGGGAAGCCACAAAGTGTCATAACAAACCTAATAGTCTAATAACCCCGAAGGGGTTAAATATGAATAGAAAAAAATGATCAGTGGTTTTTCCAACCCCGAAGGCGGTTGAATGTTGTTCGCAATCCATTTATAAAATATGTAAACACCATGACCGCCAACTACCAATGGGCGAGGCTGCCTTTCTTTATAATCCCTACGGGATAAATAAACATTGGATGTACATTTTCAACAGATGTTAAATCCCTACGGGATAATAAAAGCATCGTTGAATTTTAAGAATTAAAATTCTATCTGTGATATTGTTGTATCCAAATAAAATCTGTCCCGATAGCTATCGGGACTGTGGCTTATTATTAAAAGAAGTTAATAGTTATATAATCGTTATTAAGTAAAGGCACTAAGCCCCCCAATAACTTAATAACTTAATAACCAATAACCCACTAACCAATAACTAATTCTTCAAGAATGAAGCCGTCTCAATCACCTGTTGATTGATGTCTTTTATCTGCAAGAAATAAAGCCCTTTGTTCCAATCTTCAATGGCAATGGTTTCGATGTTAGGATAGGTTGCTACTGGCTGCCCCATTTGATTGTATACAACAACTGAATGGTAATCTATAGCACTAGCAATTGATATAAAACTGTTCGCAGGATTAGGGTATAAACTTAATTTTTTTGATGCATTGCTTACAATTGTATTTACATTAACTGGGTAATCGAAACTTAAATCATCGATGGCAAAAGAGGTAAGGGTATCGTCTAATGCGGTGCCGCCACTTAAGATACTGATGGTACAAGAATCGGGATTGCCAAAACCATAAAAATTAATAGGAATCACAAATTTGATATAATTGTTTTGCGATTGTGTAAGGTAATACAAACCATCGCCAATGGCATTGGTATCTTTACTAAATTCTACAATAATGATGGCGGTATCATCTAAAGCCAAATTGCCTTTGATATAACCCACCATTTGTTGAGGCTTATCGGCAATCGCAAAAGTGGTACCTAAAACCCCTGGCAAGGCATAGGTGTTCAATACAAAACTGGTTTGAAAACCACAAGCCAAATTACCACTGCGCGCAGGCTTATAGCGTCTTACCGCGGTATCGCCATACTGACCGAAATTAGCAGTTTGCCATCCTGTTGGTTCGTAACAAAAACGACTCGGATTATAGGTCCACGATTCGAAATTGCCATTAGGAATTTGCTGTGCTACGGCACCCAAGATGAATAAAAAGGCGAAACTTAGTAATTGTAATTTTTTCATTGGTATATTAGACTTCATTAGTTGTAAAAGGTTGTATGCTTATTTTAAATTTCTACTGCACTGAATTTGCGAGCACCCGATTTTAATTCTTCAAATATGCCGTAAATTTCTTCGATATTATTGCTCGTTACCAAGGCTGTTCTATAAGGTTTAAAATGGGGTACATTTTTAAAGTAATTGCCGTAATGTCTTTTCATTTCATTCATCGCAATGACCTTGCCTTTCCACTCTACCGATTTTTCGAAATGCATCATACAAGCTTCAATTCTCTCATCGAAAGTAGGGGGTGCTAAATGCTCGCCTGTGGCCATGTAGTGTTTTATTTCTCTAAAAATCCAAGGGTGGCCAATGCTCGCGCGACCGATCATAATACCATCGACCCCATAACGGTTTTTATATTCCATAGCCTTTTCAGGTGTATCGATATCGCCATTGCCAAAAATAGGAATGTGTATGCGCGGATTGTTTTTTACTTTAGCAATCAAAGTCCAATCGGCATTGCCCTTGTACAATTGGGTGCGTGTACGCCCGTGTATCGACAAGGCTTTAACGCCTATGTCTTGCATGCGTTCGGCTACTTCTTCTATGTTTTTTGTATTCTCGTCCCAACCCAAACGGGTTTTAACAGTTACAGGAATATTGGTTGATTTAACCACCGCTTCTGTTAAACGCACCATCAAAGGAATGTCTTTTAACACCGCAGCACCAGCGCCTTTGCACACAACTTTTTTTACTGGACAACCAAAATTAATGTCTACAATGTCGGGTTGCGTTACATCAACAATGCGCGTGGCCATGGCCATGGCTTCTTCATCGCCACCAAATATTTGTATGCCTATGGGGCGTTCGTAATCGAAAATATCCAATTTCTGCCGACTTTTAACAGCATCTCTAATCAATCCTTCGGAGCTTATGAACTCAGTAAACATAAGGTCGGCCCCGTGTTTCTTGCACAGATAGCGGAAAGGCGGATCGCTCACATCTTCCATAGGTGCAAGCAATAAAGGAAATTCACCCAATGATATGTCAGCAATTTTTACCACTTTTGTACTCGTTTTATTATTTACAAAAGTACATGCAGTTCAATAGATTTCAAACTTTATCGGATATTTTCATTCTAATAGGACTGCTAATTATCGGCAGCGTGGTAAGCGCTAGCCTGTTTGCTTTGGTTAGCATGCCTTTTATAAAGCTCGGTTTTTTTGAAATTATGGGCTTAGCAAAAACCAATGCCGATCCCCAAATGATTCCCTATCTTAAATTATATACCACCTTTACAGCCGCTGGTACTTGGGTATTTTCATCATGGGTTTTGTTGCGCATTAAAAAACAAAATCCAATGCAACAATGGCACTTTCGCAGGCCATCGCCTAAGCAGGTGTTACTCTATTTACCTTTTTTATTTTTGGCTTTAATGTATGCTTCGGCTTTTTTATTAAAGGTGAATGCAAGTTTGCCCTTGCCAGAAAGCATTAAAAATTTTACATCAATAGAAAATAAAAAACTCATGGGCACCTTCCTGCAAATGGCCAGCATGAATGATTTTTTGGTGAACCTTGTTTTAATTGCTTTGGCACCTGCAGTGTTTGAGGAGTTATTTTTTAGAGGCACTTTGCAAG
>CANFUB010000344.1 GCA_947450015.1 Bacteroidota bacterium
GAAGGTTTTAAGGAAGCACAGCGCTGTTTAAACTGCGATGCACAAACTGTTTTTACAGATGATAAATGCATTGAGTGCGATGCTTGCGTTGATATTTGCCCAACGGCCTGTATCACCTTTACAACCAATGCAGATGAGACCACATTAAGAGGTAAATTAAAAGTACCAGCTTTAAATACAAGTCAAGATTTATATGTTTCGGGTCCATTGAAAACCCAACGTGTCATGGTGAAAGATGAGGATGTTTGCTTACACTGTGGTTTGTGTGCCGAGCGATGCCCTACTTCGGCTTGGGACATGCAGAAATTTTTTTATAACATAACAAAAGCCCATACAGGATGTCTTTAAAAGAAAATAGAATTAACGATTTTGTGGTAAGATTTGCCAATGTGAATGGCACCGGTTCGGCCAGTGCGAATTACTTGTTTTGCAAAGCCATTTTCAGGATGGGAATTCCTGTAACACCCAAAAATATTTTTCCTTCTAACATACAAGGATTGCCTACATGGTATGAAGTGCGTGTGAGTGAAAAAGGGTATCTCGGTCGAAGAGAGGGTATCGACTTAATGGTAGCCGTAAATCCACAAAGTATGACAGCCGATGTGGCCAGTGTGAAATCGGGTGGCTATTTTTTATACGATAGCTCTAAAAAATTACATGCCGAATACTTGCGCGAAGATGTCAATTACATTGGCATTCCACTCATGGAAATGTGTAATGAAGCCTTTACAGATGCAAGGCAAAGACAGCTCTTTAAAAATATTATTTATGTGGGTGCATTAGCTGCATTACTCAATATTGATTTTTCTGTATTCGAAAGTTTATTAGGCGAACAATTCAAAGGCAAAGAAAAACTCATTGTACCAAATATTAAAGCCTTGCAAATGGGCGTTGATTATGTGCATCAAAATTTTAAATACCCTTTGAATTTTTATGTTGAGAAACGCGATTTAATAGGCGATAAAATTATGATCGATGGCAACTCGGCTTGTGGCCTAGGAGCTATTTATGCAGGTGCAACGGTGGCTGCATGGTATCCGATTACGCCTTCAACTTCGGTGGTAGAAGCATTTATGGGTTATGCCGATGAGTATAGAATTGATCCAGTAACTGGCAAAAGAAATGTAGCCATTATACAAGCCGAAGATGAGCTAGCAGCCATCGGTATGGTAATTGGTGCCAATTGGAATGGCGCAAGATCATTTACAGCTACTAGCGGTCCGGGACTTTCTTTAATGAATGAGTTTTTAGGTTTGGCGTATTTTGCTGAAATACCAACAGTGTTAATTGATGTGCAAAGAAGCGGTCCTTCGACCGGTATGCCAACCCGCACGCAACAATCCGATGTGCTCGAAGCGGCTTATGCTTCGCATGGTGATACCAAACATATTTTATTGTTTCCTTCAACACCAAAAGAGTGTTTCGAAATGACCAGCGATGCGTTCGATTTGGCAGAGGAATTGCAAACACCTGTAATGCTCATGACTGATTTGGATTTGGGTATGAACGACCATGTTTCTGCACCCTTCGAATGGGATGTAAACAAAGAATACAAACGCGGAAAAGTATTGAGTGCAACTGCACTTGATAAAATAGAAAAATTTGGTCGTTATTTAGATGTTGATGGCGATGGTATCACTTATAGAACCTATCCTGGAACACACCCTTCAAAAGGCTCATTCTTTACCCGTGGCACCTCGCGTGATGAGTATGCAGTGTACACCGAAAGCAGCGATGCATACAAGCGCAACATGGACCGTTTAATGAAGAAATGGGAAACAGCTAAAGACTATGTGAATGCACCACAATTATACCAACAAAAGAACCAATCTAAAATTGGTTTAATCTTTTTTGGAACCTCTCAATTTTCATCTGAGGAAGCCATGGATATTTTGCGTAC
Source organism: Bacteroidota bacterium (assembly GCA_947450015.1). GTDB lineage: Bacteria > Bacteroidota > Bacteroidia > NS11-12g > UBA955 > JABMMZ01. The sequence continues at coordinate 1,901 of CANFUB010000344.1, forward strand.
TCAGAACATTCAAACAGATGCGCTGCGATTAAAAGCATTTCCATTCAATCGCACAGTCGAAGATTTTATCAATTCTCACGAACAGATTTTTGTGATTGAACAAAACAGAGATGCCCAAATGCGCAGTTTAATCATGATAGAATTGGGCATTAATGCCGATAAACTTTTTTCTGTTTTGAACTACGATGGTATGCCCATTACAGCCGATCAGATAACCCGTCAAATTACTTCACATTTAAACCTTCCAAACAATTAATAAAGGCCTATGACTTATATACGTCCCAAATTTCGCCACCCCGAATTGCCTAAAAATAAATTGGGTTATACCATCAGTTATTACGAAGGTGCTTTGTCAACTTTGTGTGCTGGTTGCGGTCATGATTCAATAAGCGCTGGCATTGTGCAAGCAGCCTATGAAATGAACATAGAGCCACATAAATTGGCCAAGCTTTCGGGCATTGGTTGTTCTTCTAAAACACCGGCCTATTTTTTAAGTAATTCGCATGGGTTTAACAGTGTGCATGGTCGCATGCCGTCTGTTGCAACAGGTGCCAATATGGCCAACCGCGATTTAATTTATTTCGGTGTGTCTGGCGATGGTGATTCTGCATCAATCGGCATGGGTCAATTTGTGCATGTGATACGCAGAAATTTAAACATGGTTTACATTGTCATGAACAATGGTTGTTATGGTTTAACCAAAGGACAGGATTCAGCAACGGCCGACCGTGGTTCAAAAAATAAATCGGGCAATGTCAATTTATTTCAATCGATTGATCTGGCGAGTTTAGCCATCGAGTTAGGCGCCACCTTTGTGGCCCAAAGTTTCTCTGGCGATAAAACCCAATTGGTGCCCCTAATTAAAGCAGCAATGAACCATCCTGGCTTTGCATTTATCAATGTAATTTCACCTTGTGTAACATTTAATAACAATGTGGGTTCAACCAAGTCGTACGACTTTGTGCGCGAGCATGTCGAAGCCACTGCCACCATCGATTTTGTGCCTATGATGAGTGAGATCAAAGCAGAATATACCGAAGGCGATAGCAAGATGGTAAAGCTGCATGATGGCACCTATTTGAAGTTGCACAAGCTCTCACAGGAATGGGATCCTTTAAATAGATTGTCGGCCATGAATGCGGTTCACAATGCAAGAGAAAAAGATGAAATATTAACGGGTTTGTTGTACATGGATCCAGATTCGGGCGACTTACACGAGATGATTCAGACCTCCGACCGACCACTTAACACGCTCACAGAAAAAGAGCTTTGTCCTGGTCC
>CANFUB010000345.1 GCA_947450015.1 Bacteroidota bacterium
CGGCTTCTCCAGCACAAAGTATCTGGTAATGCTTTTTTGTAAACTTCAGGGTATGAAGTAAAAATACGTTGTAACCAATAAACATACTCACCGTACTGTTTATTGCTAATTTCTGCCTCATCCATGTAGAATGAGTTAACGGTTACTTTTCTTTCAACGTTGTTATAGTCTAAAGCAACATCTTGCTCAGAAGAACCCATAACAAACGCACCACCTGGTATTAAAACTAAACCTGGACCAGTTTCCTGTCCTTTGTATTTAATGTTTTCGAAACCACCCCATTTTCTGCTATTGTAGCCAAAACCTGTTGTAGAGGATTTGTTCTTGTTAGAGCAGGACGGGAATAGGATAATCGCTGCCGATAAAATTGTTGTTAAGGTAAGAAAATTTGTTTTCCTTTTCATTTAATGTGTGTTTTGATTACTGTTATTAACTGCAAATAAGTGTATTTATTGTGTATTAGGCAAATTTTTTATCAAAAATCAGGACATCTTAGAGGTCTGAATGTTCTTGGGCGATCGCTCAAGCACCAGTCAACTGTTGCGCTAACTTCGTGACTACCAGGGGCTGCCGATCTTGCAGATGAAACTGTAATATCATAGCTGTAGCCAAATTTAAATCTGTCTTTTCTAAAACCTAATAATACCATAATGGCATCTGAATTGCCATAGGTACCAAGTGTTTGACGGTACCATAAACCAGTTACCAATGGACCTTTATTTACATAAAAACCGAAATTCACCTGCGTAAAGTTCTGTTGAACCATAAATAAAGCATTTGGAGAGATGGTAGCTTGTGAGAATTTTTTTCTATCCAATGGTATTACTACACCACTGTGGAAAGTAAATCTCCTTGGCACTATACCATCGTTATTACTGTAAAACGATTGTACTGGCTGTGTAATATTATGCACTGCAAATCCAGCGTAGAATTTTTCTGAATAAGCTAATAAACCCGCACCAAAATTAGGGAAGGTTACTGATTGGTTTGGTTTTGGCTCGTTGGTTAATTTAATAAAGCCTCTGGTAGGATCAATTTGATCACCAAATCTTAGTTTTGAAAAATCAATTGCCTTGTTAACAAAAGATGCTTGTAAACCAGCTCTGATAAAGAAATGTTTGTTAACAGGTAATACATAAGAATAAACACCACTGAATGAAGTGGTGGTTAACAAACCAGCACCCGCTCTGTCGTAATTGGCCATTAAACCAATACCACCACCAATTTTATCAAGGTGTTGATCGTAACTGGCGTTAAAGGTTCTGAATGTACCTGGTAAGCTAGGCCATTGGTTTCTGTAGTTAACTGAGAATCTACCAGCAGAATTTCTTCCGCAAAAGGCAGTTCCAGCCATGGCTGGGTTAGTATAGACTGGCGAAGCGTAGAACTGAGTAAACTCAGGATCTTGTGCATTCACCCCCCCTATTAACGCAAATCCAATGATTATTCCGTAGATTTTTTTCATGTTCATATTAATGGTAAAGTTATGGTAAAACGGTTTTGTGACAAATTTATTATAATTTTTTTGTAATTTTATAAACTTTCTTACAATTTTTTTTTAAAAGAGTCGTTACTTTGTGCAAATGCATAAATTTAATTTCTCTCGTTTCTCATTGAAGTCAGCCATATTACTTGTTTTTTGTCTATATTTATTAAACACAGGACAGGCACAAAACGTTGCCTCGGGTATTGAAAATAAATTAAATTGGAAGACAGAAAACACTGAATTCGGCCCGCATTTAAGCAACTTTTCACTTGCCAATACCAAGATTAACGGCAAATCTTTGCCTTCGATAAGTTTTAATTTCGCATGCAAAACCCATAGCATAGTCACATTTTCTAACATGAATTTTGAGGCTTTTAGTGGATTTGAGCAATTTAAAAAGGCCAATCAAAACCTTATTACAGATAATTTTGAATCATCTACTTATTTCTCTTATCAAGGCAACGAGGGTTTTGTCGGTGTGAACGTTTGTCCTTTTAAATTCCAAAATGGCACATGGTATAGATTAACTAGCTTTCAATATGATATAACTGAAGGGCCTGCATTCTCCCCTATTCAAACAAGCGCCATTAAACGCGCTGTAACCAATTCGGTTTTGGCCACTGGTCAATGGATTAAACTTTCTGTTACCACCGATGGTTTTTATCGCCTTGATGCCAATTGGTTGAAAAATGCCGGTATAGATATTAATTCAATTGACCCAAGAACACTTAAAATATATGGCGCTCAAAGTGGCATGCTAGCCGAGGCCAATAGCGCCTTTAGATATGAGGACTTGCCTGAAAATGCAATTCAAGTCATAGGAGAAAGTGATGGCAAATTCGACCCCTCAGATTATATTTTATTTTATGCCCAAGGGCCACATAAATGGAATTACAATTACAGTTTAAACCGTTTTGAACACACCATGAATATTTATTCAGACAAAACGTATTTGTTCTTAACCTTTAATGGAAGCAATGGAAAAAGGATCTCAACAGTAAGCGACAACAATAATTTAACTGCTGACAAGGTATATGATTGGTTTGATTACCATGTCTACCACGACCTTGATTTAGAAAATGTATGCAAAGAAGGTAGAATTTTTACTGGCGAAAAATTAGAGGCTGGCGATGTGCTCTCTTTTAATGAAAATGCACCCAATATCGTTGGTTCAAGAGCAAGTAAAATTTATTTTCATGCCTTGGCAAACGCACCTGCTACCACGGTTTTATCGCTATCTGTAAATAATACATCTGCGGCTTCCTTGAGCTTTGGTCAACCTATGGGCGAAGAGCCGCCTTGTTTTACTGAGAACGGCATTGGAAGTTATACTACGAACACAACAAATAATAATTTCAATCTCAAATTCACCTATAACACCACCCTTTCTAGTGCCAAAGCATATTTTAATTTTTACGAGTTTCATTGTGCACGTCAACTCAATTTCAATGAAGGTTTTATGCCTTTTAGAGTTGCGGAATCAAGCAGTGCCAATGTTGCTGAATACCGACTAACCGGATTGCCTGCAGTTGCTATTATTTATGATGTTTACGACCCACTTAACGTTAAAATTCAGAATACCTTTCAAGACAATGGGACCACTGTATTCCGGAACCAAGTGAATGGCAAAATCAATGAATATATTCTTAGTGATGGCAG
>CANFUB010000346.1 GCA_947450015.1 Bacteroidota bacterium
AATACGCATCCCATTCGTGCACAAAAGTTGGCAACACAAACAATGTGAACACATAAATCATGGCCGCTGGCAACAACAGTGGTTTAACGGTTCTTAATTCCTGTAATACGGATGGTTTGGTCATAGTAGTTGGAATCTAAGGTTAGGTATGTGTATTGTTTTTGAATGGAATCGGTAAAGGAAGGAACTATTACCATTCTATCATTTACTTGAATGGCGGGGTAATCAACCCGCTTCACTAAGGGATTCACTAAGGTGTAAAAATAATTCCAAGCATCGTATGGACCGCTGTAATAATACAACACATTTGGACGGGCATTATACAATCTTATTTTTTCACTAATGGTATACAGGTCCATGGACAATCGTAAGCCTTTGCGCTGCGAGGTGAACATCATTTTTTGATACAAACTGTGCGACAAACATACAGCAATTAGGAGATATACACTCCATTGAACAGCACGACTTTTATTGACAGTTAATACATCGAAACACGTCAGCGAAATAACAATGGCAATTAAAGGCAAGAGTGGAATATCGTACCATTCTAATTTGGTTTGAGCAATGCTAATGAATAATAAATAAATAAAAATCGTAACACTGTATAAAATGATGGTTTTATTTTGCTTGATAAAAGCCCAAACAATGGCTGGTACTAAACACCAAATAAACCAATTGAAACGAAAGGTAAACAAGTGCTCAATATAATAATACCATGGCCCTTCATGTCCATCCTTGCCATTGGCAAAGCGCCCACCGAAATCATTTTGCCACATGGCATTTAAGTAGCCTGGGGCAAGCTTTTCGCGATAGGCAATAAATATTAAAAATGGCAACAACGCTAACAAGCTAGCAGCCATCAAAAACTTTATTTTTTTGAAGCCACTGATGTAAAAAAAACAAAATGCATAGACCGGAAAAAACAAAATAGCCGCTGCACTTTTGGTCATGATAGAAGCAGCAACAAAAAATATAAATGCCAACAAATTAGTTGACTTCCCATTCTCTAAATAACGCAAACATTGAAACAACGCTGCCAATAAAAAGAAGACCAATAAGGCATCGTAATCGCCTGTCATGCTCCCGTGCAATTGTATCAATCCATCGCTTGAGGTGAGTATCAACATGGCCAAGCAAGTGCTTAAAACAGATTGTGTTTTTCTGAAAACGATGAGTCCCACCAACCAAATGGTGAACAAGCCAGCCAAGGCCGAAGGAAAACGAATGGCCCATTCAGTGAGCCCAAAACACTTTATGGACAACACCTGTAACCATATCATCAAAGGCGGTTTGGTATTGTATAAATCGGGTTGATGTTCGTAAGTGGTTACAAGGTATTCGTGCGACTGGTACATTTCGGCCGCATTCACTGCCAAGCGCGACTCGTCCCATTGCACAATAGGCAATTCTCCTAAACCATAAAATTGTGTGAGTACACTGTAGAGTAAAGTAAAAAAAAGTAGACTTAAAACAACCTTATGCTTCATTACAAACTAGCGCCTATGCCTTTGCCATTACTGCATTTTCTTCGGCTTCTTTTAATTCCATAATTTGATCCAATGCATCAGGGATTACATCGCTACAAATTACAATGAAAGCATCCTTTTCAGCATGGCGGATGGCATAATTGATGGCCTCTTTTTCGAGTGGCAATACTGTGATTTTTTTATGTTCATCTACTTCTTTAATACCGCGTATCATCAAATCGATGATTTCATTTTCAGAACGGCCTCTTAAATTGCGGTCTTGGCGAATGATAATTTCATCAAATATCTTGGCAGCTTCTGCCCCTAATGAGATGGTATCCTCATCGCGTCTATCGCCTACCCCTGCTATAATACCAATCTTTTTGCTGGCATCTGTTTTTGCAATAAATTTACCAATGGCTTGTATGCCCGCAGTGTTGTGCGCATAATCCACCATCACGGTAAAGTTTTTGAAATTAAACATGTTCATTCTACCAGGTGTTTGTGCTGGCGAAGGAATAAATGTTTGCAAGGCCGACTTAATATCTTCGATTTTAAAATTGCGCAAATAAGCTGCTAAAATAACAGGTAAGGCATTGGCAATGTTAAATTCAGCACGACCGCCAAAAGTCATTGGTATGTTCGTTACTTTATCAACTCTGATTTTCCAGGCACCTTTCATAATGGTAACAAAACCATTTTCATAAACTGCTGCTAAGCCTCCTTTTTTGGTATGCTCAACGATTCTTGGATTGTTTTCGTCCATGCTAAAAAAAGCAATTTTACATTCCAAGCCTTCTTTCATTTTATATACCAAATCATCATCGGCATTTAAAATGGCATGCCCTTCTGGAAATACACTTTCAACAACAACGGCTTTTACGCGGGCCAATTGTTCAATGGTATCTATGCCATGTAAGCCCAAATGATCGGCCGCTATATTGGTAACAATGCCGATATCGCAATTGTGAAAACCTAATCCAGCTCTTAAAATTCCGCCCCTTGCACATTCTAAAACGGCAAAATCAACTGTTGGATCTTTCAATACAAACTCGGCAGAAATAGGCCCCGTGCAATCCCCCTTCATCATCATTTCATTTTGAATATAGACACCATCGGTGGTGGTATAACCCACTTTATGACCAACCTGCTTACACAAATGCGCCATTAATCGGGTGGTAGTGGTTTTACCATTGGTACCAGTAACTGCTACAATTGGAATGCGGGCTGATGATCCTGGAGGGTATAACATATCAATAACGGGCTCAGCTACGTTGCGCGCTAAACCTTCGGTTGGATCTAAGTGCATTCTAAAACCAGGGGCTGCATTTACTTCTAAAACGGCTCCTCCATTTTCACTAATAGGTGTACTTAAATCGGGCGCCATAATATCAATACCACAAATATCTAACCCAATGATACGGGCAATGCGCTCGCACATAAAAATATTGCTTGGATGTACAATGTCTGTAATATCTGTTGCGGTTCCACCAGTACTAATATTCGCAGTTGGTTTTAATAATAATTCTTCGTTTGCAGGTAAAACAGTTTCAAGCGTTAAGCCTTTGTCTGCTAAAATATTTTCAGTAAAGCTATCAATCTTAATGGCAGTTAATGTTTTCTCATGACCATACCCTCTGCGTGGATCGCTGTTGACAATATCGATTAATTGTTG
>CANFUB010000347.1 GCA_947450015.1 Bacteroidota bacterium
ATACCTACACTGCTACTTATTTGAAAACGCCTAATAACGATTTCGATGATGCGTATTACCATTTTATTGACAACAAAATTGTGGAGGTGAGGAAATATTCGGAGGGGTTTGATTTGAAAGTGGTGGAGTAGCACTCTGATGCTTTTTTTACCACATAAGAAGCATAAGTTTTTGGTTTGTGGTGGCTCAAAGGTTTGGATTTTTATTTAGAATTTTTGCTAGGTTTAAGTTTGGGATTTTCATAAGAGCACAAAAGAGCTTTTTTGCTTTGCAAAAAAGGACGTCAGTGTAGAGCGTTTTTTGCTACGAATTAGGTGAGGAGATAAATCATGACATTATAGAGAATAAAATTTAGCAAATAATTATTCTTCTGTAAATTTTAATATTTTCTTACGATTCACTTGGAATTATATTCTTAGTCAATGGCATAATAATTGTAAATTTTAACTTATTTTATGAAATACCTGTACTTATTACTGATTATATTAAATAGTGCTAATATGCATGCTCAAATAAAGCTATCACAAGTAAAGGAGAAGTATGAAAAGATGGATAGCTTGTATTGTATGGTTGAAGTTTGGTTGAAAGGTCTAGAAGATGGTTCGTTAGCTATGAGTAAGTATTACTATCAATTCAATAGAGTGAATAAGCCAGGTTTAAATTGGAGCAATTTTAGAATGGCTATGTACAGCAACTTTCCTACTTTCTCGCGCTTTAACCCAGATGATTTTTCAATTCAATTAACCCAAACGAATATTGATTCCCTTAAAACATATATCTATACCCAATCTGAATTAATTAACAACGATAATCCAAGAAGTTTCGATTTTTTGGCGCCATACATGCCATTTTCAGATTATTTTTTCCCTGTAAAGAGATTAGAGAGTATAATGGTGCTTGAAAACGGAGCTTATGGTTTTAAGGATTTTCATGCTTATCATAAAAGCCAAAAACGAAAAGTCTATATCAATCAGAGTAGCTTTCTAGTTGACTCAATTTATTTCGAGAATGAAACTTTTTCAAAATTGGTATTCCATTATATTAAATACAATGCCGAGCTAATGGTAAATGAAAACCAAATACCTGATTGTTTTCCTATCAATATAAATAATAAATTCATTATTGAGACCTTTAATCAATTAACAATTTCTCGAGCCAATTCAAAACACAAAAGAGATTCGTTAGCTCAATTAAGTCCACCCATTAAGCAATTGAGTATAATCGATTTTTGGTTTATTGGTTGTCAACCATGTCACAAAAAATTTCCTATATTGGAGCGGCTTCGTAACGAATTCAAGGATACGAGTCTAAAAATTATTGCTTATAGTTATGCGGATAATCAAAGTAAGATTGATATGTACAAACAGAAATACAATTATCATTTTGAAATGAAAGCAGATACGAATTTATACAATGTCAAATATCAAATTAAAGCATTTCCAACATTGCTTATCTTTAATGATAAGGGTGAGATAATTTACCGTTCTGAAGGGTTTGATGAAGGGGAATATGATAAAATAAAGGCGGTATTGAAACCAATTTTGAATTAGAAATAAACGGCATTAAATCTATAGAAAGCCATTCTTGATGTTGCTTGTTTTAATTCCTAATTGCTATTTTTTGTTCCTATAAATGGGGACAAAAAATTTAAATTAATTCTGATTAAAAGCCTCTATGGCTTTGCGCACATTGCCAGATTTTAGGAGGAGAGATTTGGCGGCTTCATAATCGAGGGTGGTTTTTTCCATTACCATTCTGGTGCCTCTGTCAATTAATTTATCATTGCTCAATTGCATGTCCACCATTTTGCTGCCTTGTACATGGCCTAATTTAATCATGGTGGTAGTGGTAATCATGTTCAATACTAATTTCTGCGCTGTACCCGCTTTCATGCGCGTGCTGCCAGTTACAATCTCTGGTCCTACAATCACCTCGATTGGGAAATCGGCATTTGCGCTTATAATCGTATGGCTATTACAACAAACACTAGCGGTTAATATGCGATTGTTTCTACAAGCTTTTAAACCCCCTAAAACATAAGGTGTAGTGCCCGAGGCCGAAAGGCCTAAAACCACATCCTGCTCATTGATCTGATGCATTTGTAAGTCGAGCCAAGCCTGTTGTGTATTGTCTTCGGCAAATTCTACGGCCTTGCGTATGGCACTGTCGCCACCCGCTATAATGCCGTTTACCAAACCAAAGGCAACACCATAAGTGGGTGGGCACTCGCTAGCATCTACTATGCCTAAGCGACCGCTGGTGCCGGCACCGATGTAAAACAAGCGTCCGCCTTTTTCCATTTTGTCGACCAAAGCTTTAACGAAATTTTCAATCGCTGGTAAAACCTGCTGCACAGCCAAGGCTACCTTTTGGTCTTCGTTGTTAATGGCACTGAGTATGTCACCCACCGATAGCTCGGAGAGTTGCGGATAGAGGGAATCTTGTTCGGTTGTAGAGATCATTTTTTGAAATAAATTTTTTACGAATTAGAATATAAAGGTGAGTCCACCTAAAATATTAAATCCATAAACAGGGTAGTTGTACCAACGTTGGTAGCGACTGCTCATTAAATTATTGGCTTGTACAAACAGCGATAATTTAGGGCGGAAACGGAAATCGATACCAGTAGAAATATCATAGAACGCTTTGATTTGACTGCGGCTATAGTTGTTCTCTAATACACCTGTTCTTTGCGGTTGTAAGCTCATGGCCACAATGTCGAAGTGAGGGTATATTTTGTTGTTAATGTTAAAGCTCATGTTCACCTTGCCTTCTATGGTTGGCAATTGCCAAGCTTCTGGCTGACTAGAGGTATTGTAATTATAGAAATTACCAATTAAACCAATGCGGGCTTTTTCGCTAAAGCTGTAATTTAAGGCCGCACTGAATTTAAGAATGCTTAAATTTTCGACTACCATCCCAAATGAATTTAATGAATCTCTTTTGCTAATGAACAAAGGCATGCCTGCCACATCAGAATAATTAATTTCGAAAGAGGCATCCATGCTAGAACCTAATTTGCCATTAATCCCTGCAAATACTTTCACGGTTTCGTATTGGTTGGTGAGGTTGTATGATGAAGTAAATTGATTGGCTTGTATGATGGCTTTTAAACTCTGCTTGCGGTAGCGACCATCGAT
>CANFUB010000348.1 GCA_947450015.1 Bacteroidota bacterium
ATATAAGAGAATACTGTGTTATCAATATCATTTTCAAGTTTCTCAATTACAGTAGGTGCTAACAATTGACCTAAAGCTTTGCGCTCGTTGTAGATATCGGCATCATTACCTCTTGAAAAATAAATGCGCTCAAAAGAACATGAACGTTTTTCTTTTTGCTCTAAGATTCTAGTTTCATTGTAACTGCCATCCTTATTAATAATTAAAGCGCAACCTGGTGTTACTTCATTAATTTTAGTATAAGGCACATTGAAAGTTGTTGCAATGGCAGGCCTTTCGCTAGCAACTATCAACATCTCATCGTTGGCATACCAGAACGAAGGACGAATACCATTCGGGTCGCGCATCACAAATGCTGCACCATGTCCTATCATCCCTACCATGTTATAACCACCATCGGTGCGTTTAAACGCATTCTTTAAAATGGTTTCTACCGATAAATTTTCTTTTATTTTTTCAGTAATATCAAAATTACTATAGCCTTGATCTTTAAAAATTTTGAATAAGCGTTCATTCTCTTCATCCAAAAAGTGACCAATCTTTTCAAGCATCGTCACGTTGTCACTGATTTCTTTAGGCTGTTGACCCAATTCAATCAGTTGCGTAAATAATTCATCGACATTCGTAAGATTATAATTACCCGCCAACACTAAATTACGACACATCCAGTTGTTCTGTCTTAAGAATGGATGCAAGTTTTCTAAACTATTTCCACCGTGGGTTCCATATCGCAAATGCCCTAACATTAACTCACCTGCATAAGGAAAATGTTCTTTTAAATAAAGTGCATTGTTAAGGTTCGATTTGTCCAGCGATTTCAAATCCTTGTTCACTTCCTCAAAAATATCTGCAATGGCATTTTTTGAGTTGGATCGTTTGCGTGCTAAATAACGTTGGCCAAATTGGGGGTCGAGTTTTATGACACCCATACCGGCACCATCTTGACCTCTGTTAATCTGCTTGGCCATTAACAATTGTAATTTTTTAAGGCCGTAAAGCGGAGTTCCGTATTTTTCTGTAAAGTATTCTAAAGGTTTTAAAAGCCTTATGAAAGCTACACCACATTCATGTTTTATTGGGTCGCTCATGCGTTGATTTTAGACTGCAAAGTTACCGATAATAAATTAATATTCGTAAAGCATTTAATGATAGACAAATAAAAATTAACAATACACTTAACCTTACTTCGATTCATTGTTTCCCATATTCTGTAGTCAATTCCTTATTTTTGTAAAAGTAAAAATGAATATTCTACTCATTCATGGACCTAACTTAAATCTATTGGGAACCCGCGAACCGGCTATATACGGCACTGCTAATTCCGAAAACATTGTGGCAGATTTACAGTCTAAATTTCCCGATTGCAACATTGCCTATTTTCAATCCAATGATGAAGGTGAGTTGGTGAATGCCATTCAAAAAGCAAAAGACAACTACCAAGGTTTGTTGATTAACGCTGGTGGGCTCTCGCATAGTTCTATAAGTATGGCAGACGCCATTCGTAGCATTGGTCTACCTTGCATAAGTATACACCTAACAAATATCTACCAAAGAGAAACCTATAGGCACCGAGATATCATTGGCGAAGCATGTAAGGGTGCCATTGTAGGTATGGGCACCGATGGTTACCTGCTAGCCATGGAATGCTTGTTAGATGAAATTCAAAAATAATTATTTACCGCTGCTACATGCAGTGGTTTCTTTGTTAACATTGGTTTGCTTAATGGCCGCATAGCCGCCAGCAACATCAACCAAATTTTCGAAACCTCTGGCCTTTAAAATTGAAGCGTAAATCATACTGCGATAACCGCCTGCACAATGCACATAATAAGTGGCTGATTTATCGAGTTGAGCCATTTGTTGATTGATATTATCCAATGGCATATTTTGAGCACCCGCAACGTGTTCAGGATTGTATTCACCTGGTTTTCTAACATCCAAAATGGTGATCCCAGTAGCAGCTACTTCTGCAAATTGTGCAGCCGGAATTGAAGTAATGGCATCGACTTCCTTCCCTGCATTCTGCCAAGTTTCAAAACCACCATTTAAAAATCCAATGGCATTATCATAACCAACACGCGCTAAACGTTGTACAACCTCTGTTTCTCTTCCTTTATCAGCGACTATTAAAATAGCTTGATTAATATCTGTAATCAATGCCCCTACCCATGGTGCAAAGCCTCCATCTATCCCAATATAAATACTATTAGGAATAAAGCCTTTGGCAAATTCATCTTGTTTTCGTGTATCTAAAATCAATGCACCGGTGGCATTGGCGCGTATTTCGAATTCATCTGCGGTTAATGGCACAATTCCTTTTTCTAACACCACTTCTAAATCGGCATACCCTTGCTTGTTCATCCTTACATTTTCTCCAAAATAAGCTGGCGGTGCAGGAATACCATCTGTTAATTCTTTAATAAACTCATCTTTGCTCATGTTGGCTCTTAATGCATAATTGTTTTGCTTTTGATTGCCTAATAAGTCGAAGGTTTCTTTGCTCATGTTTTTGCCACAAGCACTGCCTGCGCCATGCGCTGGATAAACAACCAAACTATCTGGCAAAGGCATTACCTTGTTTCTTAGAGAATCAAATAAATAACCGGCTAAATCTTCGGTGGTTAATTCCCCATTTTTTTGCGCTAAATCGGGGCGACCAACATCGCCTATAAACAGAGTATCACCTGTATAAATACTGTGTGGTAAATTGTTGTCATCCATCAATAAATAACAAGTGCTTTCCATGGTATGACCAGGGGTGTGTAACACCTTAAAACTTACATTGCCTAATTTTATAACCTCACCATCTGTAGCAATTTTTGCATCGTAGCTTGGATTGGCATTGGGACCAAATACAATTGTTGCACCCGTTTTCTTCGCTAAATCAACATGACCGCTTACAAAATCAGCATGAAAATGCGTTTCAAAAATATATTTAATGGTAACATTATCAGCTTTTGCTTTGTCAATATAAGGCTGTGGATCTCTTAATGGATCAATTACTACCGCTTCTCCATTACTAGAAATGAAATAGGCACCTTGGGCCAAACAACCTGTGTAAATCTGTTCAATTTTCATAGTACAAAGATAATTAATATTTTAAAGTTTGTGAATTGCAAC
>CANFUB010000349.1 GCA_947450015.1 Bacteroidota bacterium
ACACCATTTACAGTTGTTTTTACTGTGTAAATGCCAGTGCTTAAGTTAGCAGTGTTAATTACAGTATTGTTTGCATTTGGAGCAACAGTCATAACTTCTTGACCAATACTGTTAGTGATGCTAACAGATTGGATTGCATTTTCAGCAGTGATGTTTAGGTTGTCATTTGCTGGGTTAGGATAAACAGATACGTTTGCATTTGCAATAGCAGCAACATTTGAAGCTGCAGCGATTTTGCTGAACATTACGTTATCGATATAAACTACTGAAGTACCAGTTGGAGCACCTACAAAAATGATTTGTGCAATATGGCCTTTAGTGGTTAAGTTAGTGAATGCTGACATTGGAACAGAAATATGGTTCCAAGCTTTAGCAGTTGGGGTAAAGCTTAATTCGTGCTCTACATCATCGCCACCACCAAATGCAGCATTTGCACCAAAGTCAACTAGTTTCACTTTGAAAGCAGTAGCGTTTGGCGTCCACATGTCTAAATGGAAAGAATCCATAGTAGAAGCATTAATTTGGTTAGCTACTGTTTCAACACCTACGAAATCTAAAGCAGTGTATTTTTTAGTATCGTTACCAGCAATCTGCATATCGGTTAAAGTAGCTGCTGACCAGCTAGTTCTCCAAGTATCAACAGTTACGTTGGTATAAGCATTGCTAAACAATGAAATGACATTAGCAGCTAATTTGGTTGGTGTTGGAGCAGCAACAGTAGGCTCCGCTAAAGTTACACCGTTAGAGAAAGTAACATTATCAAAATAGCAGATGTTATCAGAAGTTCTTGTTGGGCTTAATTGAAAATCAAGGAAGAAAACGATTTGATCGATATCGGTAGAAGCACCAGCACCAATTCTTGAAGAAAAATCGAAAGTTAATTCTTCCCACTCGTTGATTTTAGTGTTTGCTACTTTAAGCTCGCCATCAGATCCACCAGAAGCGGTTGCAAATTTGATACCTACATCGCTGATTACAGATTTATAAACCATGATTTTAACGATTGCGTTAGATGCAGATAAAGTGAATTTTCCGATATCAGCACCGTGTTTGCTTTCGAATCCAGCCCATGGTTGACCAGTAGATAGGCAAGTAAATTTACCTACTTTAGCAGAGGTATTTTTACCTGTAGCGCTAGGGTTGTTAACGATTTCTAATGGAGCGTTTGCACCATTTTCGAATGATGACCATGTCCATGAAGCACCTTGTCCGCCTGTTTCAAAGTCGATAGGCGCATTTTGTGAAAATAATGAAGTGGCTAATGTTAAACTAACAGCCAAAGCAAAATTTTTCACTAAAATTGAATTAGTAAATATTTTTTTCATTTTGTTATTTGTATAAGCTGCAACTTTACATTATATCAAAGGCATTTTCAACTTTAATTTTCAAAGAATTTGGTAACCTCAGATAGTGAGCTGTTTAAGTTTTCTTCATCAAAGGGCAATATAGGGATAACATTGCCTTATTTGTGTAACTTGAGATTTGGTGGTGTTTTTAGTTTAATATTAGATCAATAGTTCAAATAATGGCTTACATTATTTTAATAAATTGACTTTTAGATTAAAAGTAAAAAATATTGATTTTTAACAAGACAAAAAAAAATCCCGAGTAATCGGGATTTTTGAATATCAATATCGATTCGATTAGAAATTGCTTTCTTTTCTTGAATCGTAACGTTTTCTGAATTTTTCAACTCTACCTGCAGTATCTACCAATGTTTGTTTACCGGTAAAGAAAGGGTGACTTTTATCTGAAATCTCCAATTTGTATAATGGGTATTCATTGCCATCTTCCCATTTAGCGGTTTCTTTGGTTTCAACACAGCTACGGGTTAAAAAAGAGTATTCGCTTGTTAAATCTTTGAATATAACGAAACGGTAACTGCTTGGATGTATGCCTTCTTTCATGACTTTTTTCTTTTTGGGACTGCAAAAGTAGACAAATTCTGATTATAAACAAATAAATTTGGGATAAAATAAAGCTTAACATGAAAAAAATGAGAAAAATTGGGGGAGGGGTTTACGAAAACACGGGGAGAAATGGACAAGCTTAGGGTATTTTAACACACCGCGAAGCAGCTTTGATACAATTGAAAAACAATAATTCTATCAAAAAAAGGAGCAATAGGAGAAGGTTCAATTTGGGGCTATCGATAGAAGTTAACGATGATTACGCTAAAGCGTAATTTGCATGCGACTGGCGTCCTTAAGGACACAAAAGTGGAAGGGTCTACCATAGTGGGCTGGCGAATGTATTTGTTATTTTATTAAGGTTATTTTATTTAGGAAGAATTATACTTTATAATTTTAGATGTCTTTAAGTTTCGCGAAATATTCATTAACAAAAGTTCTTTGGCCATCATTGTAAAGATTGGCAACATTAAAGTTGAATAGAATGCCTTTTGGGCACCTCGCAAGTTTCATGTAAGTGAGAATCTGTGCTTCGTGCACTGGCATTATTGCTTCAGTAGATTTTATCTCAACCACCATGCATGACTCTATCAATAGGTCACATCTTAAGTTAACGCCAAATTCAATTTGCTTGTATTGAATGGGTACTTGAACTTCTGAAACAAATTTTATGTTTCTTAAACTCAATTCATGCATCAAACAGCGGTGGTAAATACTTTCAAGCAGGCCTGGTCCAATGGTTTTGTGTACTTCAATCGCCGCGCCATTCACTTGGTAGGTAAGGTCTTTAATAAATGACTTTGTAATACTCATTTGTTTTTCGTTTTAATTCAAATTTGAAAAATTAACGCTAAACCAAAAAGTAAATTTATTAATGAAACAAACATCAATCTATAATACTCCTGAATTTTAATCATTTCTAAATCAAAAATAATTATAACATTGCCGACAACCCTAAAATGTTAGCCAAAAATCTTTTGTATTTAAATTCTCTTTTTGCATATTTGTTACACTAATCCGTGTTTTCGACAGCCATAAATGATTGACCCAACAACCTTTTGTGTACTTGAGGACTTCGGCAGAAACCACATTACGCTTTAGCTTAATTAACCCCAATCAAATTCGAAGAATCTAAACTTACCTATTTCTTTTGCTCCTTTTGTGTTTTTATTTAGGTTCAGTGGTTAAAAAGTATTTAGGATATTG
>CANFUB010000350.1 GCA_947450015.1 Bacteroidota bacterium
AAGCAAGGTCATGAAATAGGGGGACACACCATGTACCACGATAACATTGCGAACATGCAGTTAACAGAATTCGAAAAAGATTTGTTAGTATCTATGGAAATTCTAAAAGGGAGGTGTGGCGAAGTAAATCATTTTGCGTTTCCCTATGGTAGGTTTTCAAACTTTAATGAGGAAGGTAGAAAAGCGGTTTTTAATGCAGGATTTACATCATGTGCGAGTGCCGAAAGGGGCTGTCACACCAACCAAAATAGTTCCATAGCATCCGATCAGTTGTGTATAAGAAGAGACCATGTGGTATTAGACTGGAAACTTGAACACATTGCATACTTTTTGACCAATAACATCAAACAAATTGGAAAAATGAACCATCAATTTCCATATAAAATTGAAAACTAGAGTAGTCATTTTAACATCTTCTCTAAATGGCACTGCTGCACACCATGTACCATTTCTCTTGGCATCTAAAGAAATTGAGGTAGCGTTGGTTATTTATAACGATGGCACAGATAATCGCATTAAAAGTAAGTACCGTTTAAAACTAAAAAAACTTATAAAAATTGGAATTTTTGGGGCCTTTAATGGTATCAAAATGCGCAAATGGTATCAAGAAGATTTAAAGCAACACCTCAACATTCAAAACCTTGAGAAAGTTTGTCTTGATAACAATATACAATTCAACACAACACATACAATCAACTGCGAGCTAACAAAGCAATTGATGACAAAAGCAAAGGCCGATATTGGAATAAGTTTGGGGAATGGCTACATTGCAAAAAGTGTATTTTGTATCCCTAAGCACGGGATGATAAATATTCACCATGAAATCTTACCTGCCTATCAGAATGCGCAAAGTGTCATTTGGCAAATCTTTAATGGTTCTAAAGAGACAGGCTATACCATTCATAAAATTGATCGCAATATTGATACAGGAGAAATCCTATTTCAAGAAAAAGTACCCATATTATTTCAAGAAACACTTGCTGCTACAGTAACTTCAACTTATGCTTCTGTTTTGGAACATTCGGCTAAAGGCTTAGTAAAAGTATTGGCGTCTTTTGATCTATATTTTAAAAATGCCTATTCACAAGGTATTGGTAATTCCTATACAACACCAACTTTTAATCAATACAAGAAAATTAAACAACAGTTTTACCGATTGAAAAATAATTTTTAATCGAATACTGTTAAACAAGGGTCATGATTGTTGTCAATTTGAATGAAAATTAACCGATAATAAACAAAGCCTACCTACCTTTGCAGCATTATTAAAAAGAACACATAGAATGCAAAATATATTAGAAAATCATCCCTACATCCAACAGGTTATTGCATTGGAACAGCAATTTGAAGACAGAACGGAATTGCATAAACAAGTTGGTGGATTGTTGCAAAAAATGGGCGCTGACGACGATTTTATTAAACTAGTAATTAAAAGAAATTTTGAGGATGAAGGGTTTTTAAAGCAGCAGTGGAGTGAGTATAATATTCCTTATTTCTTTATTTATGAAACGGCAGATATTAATTTAAAAATACATTTTTTTCCGGCAATGGAGCATTATGTAAAAGGTACTGCTGCGCATTGTATACATCACCACAACAATTATATTCTTACCACAGCCGCTATATTTGGTTCAGGATACGAAACCATGCTTTTTGATAAACATGTAGAAATGAATCCTGAGAATTTAAATTGTAAGATGAAAATTACAAAGCATTTCACACAAGAAGCTTACCCGGTCCATACAATCGATGCATGGGAGCCACATATAGTTTATAATCCAGAGATATATTCTGCCACCTTACAACTTTGGACACCCGATCAGAAACGATCAACAGATAGCCTTAGAACCAACCCAATACTCAAGGCTATAAAGACACCATTGCGTAAATTGTTGTATTTATTTGGTATGGAGAAAAGGTTCGGCATTGCACCAAAATACACCTATCAATGGTATCCAGAAGGTGATCATTTTAAGGCAATAGAAGAAAATGAATACTTTGAACCGACCCGCAAATCAGTAGGTGAAAAAGTTAATAATTTTTCTGTTCAAACTGTTTGTATTTTCATGCAAAGACGCGGTGTGGTCGATAAAAATTATATTTCCTCGATACTTACAAAAAATAGTCTACCAACTTATTACCACAAATGGCTGAATATGCTTTTAAATGATGAACCAATTCCAGATTCATTTTGTAAAGCAGAAATTAATATTCCGCAAAGAAAGTACAACATGCAGGATGTTATCAATGCTGCAGGCGGCCGTTCCAATTAATATAAATTGAAAATTCTTTACTATTCTCCTCATCCTACCCACGATATTGTCAGTGAGGTAGGTTATGCCACGCATCAACGCGAGGTTATCAATGCACTTAGCAAATTGGGGCACACTGTTTTGCCTGTGATAATGGGAGGTACTGAGCAGGGTCAATTATCAGCTGCTGGTATTCCCGCTCCAAAAAATAGTTTAAAGGCAATAATTAAAAAATTTATCCCGCGTTTTATTTGGACATCGCTTAAAGATTTTCAATTGATGCAACATGATCAATTAGCAGCCCAAAAACTTGAAGAAGCAATCATTGCTTTTCAACCCGATTTAATTTATGAGCGTTCGGAGTATCTACAAGACAAAGGTGTTGCTGTTATTAAAAAACATAAAATCAAGTATTTTTTAGAAATCAATGCACCATTTGCCGAAGAGATGCGAGGCTTTGAAGGCTATTCCATTTGGCATCGACTGGCGCATAAAAAGGAGCAAAATAAGAATGATAATGCAGATCAAATATTTGTTGTATCAACGGCACTTAAAACATTTATTGAGAACAAGTATCAAGTGCCAGCCTCAAAGGTTTTTGTTCAACCTAACTGTATTAATTTTGACAATGTAATTGTTGATGAAAACAGAATAAGCGAAATAAAAATCAAGTACCAATTAGAAGGTAAAAAGGTTGTTGGTTTTGTAGGCTCTATTTTTCCTCACCATGGCGTTGATATTTTAATTGATGCTTTTTCAAGTGTGGCAAAGGATTTTCCAGATGCATTACTATTAATTGTTGGTGATGGAAGTATACTTGATGCCTTGAAAGCAAGGGTATTATCTAACGGAATTGAAAGCAA
>CANFUB010000351.1 GCA_947450015.1 Bacteroidota bacterium
AGCCATTGTCCTGAACGGATCCGACTGTTATAGGCATTTAATAATTCAGTACCCGTTCCAATATTGGCTTTAAGGTGAATAGCGATTAAAAACAGAGTATCTATTCCCATTGGTACCAGAGGTTTTAAAGTCACTTGAAATGGGAATCTTAAGGTACTAAAACTATCCTTATTCTGCGTGCCAATGAGTTCGCTCTTTATCAATTTAAATAAGTCTTTCTTAAAAACAATAGCAGTTTTTTGTTCAGGCAAATAATTACAGAGGGCATAAGCATAATCTGGCAATTGTTGCATCATGGTATCAAAAACAAGATTATCGGATACTTCGCAGAAGGTCCACACATCAATATCACTTTTTTGAATCACATTGATAATTTGGTCTTGTTGTAATTTTTCGTTTGTCGGACCATAGCCTTTTTTACCTAACCAATTCAAATTCCAATTGGCAACTTCCAATCGAAGCGAATCACCTACTTTTGGAACTTGTGCCTTTAGGGGCAATTGATACACTATTAGAAGCAAGTATAAAAATAGACCTTTTTTAAGCATTAATTCGACTGTTTTTTTTCAATAAATTTAAGTGCAATTGTTTTAATAAGCCAAGCAAATAATAGGGTAGAAAAGAAAGTGAACATGGCATATACCATCACAGGTTTTTGCATCTCTGCATTGCGCAATAAATTACCTGCAATGAGCAATGCTAAAGCAGTATTGTGCAGGCCCACCTCAATAATAATGGTTATTTTATTTTGAAAATCTAATTTGAAAAGATAGCCAGTAATATAACCTAAAAGAATACCACTTAAATTTTGTAATAAAACCCAAAAACTAAGCGCATAAATTTCTGAGCTAGAAAGTGCAATACCACCTTTATCCTCAGGTACAAATATTTTGACCATGAAAATTATAAGCAATAAAGCTGGTAACAGATATTTCAAAATGGGTTGAATGCGGTTAGCTAAATCAGGAAATTTATTGCGTATTAAAACGCCAATGGTGGCAGGAAAAACAGTTACAAGTGCAATATGCTGAATGGTGTTCCATACAGGTAGTTCAATCACTGCAGAATGATGAAAATAGTAACCAATGCCCATATTTACGAATATCGGTATCGTAAACATACACAATAAACCATTCATCACTGTGAGTGAAATGCTAAGCGCAACATTGCCTTTTAATAAATAACTCACCAAATTAGAAGTAACACCCCCAGGACAAACAGAAATGATAATGAAACCAACTTTAATAGCTGGGGAGAAGTCGGTGAATTTCATTAAAATAAAAGCGGCCAATGGAAGCAATACCATTTGCGCAAATAACCCAACAGTCAATGATTTGGGCATAATAAATAACTGCTTAAAATCTTGTTTGGTTAAATTTAAACCAAGACTCATGGTTATAAATGCCAACACTAAATCAATTAATAAATCGATGTTGGAGAAGAGAATATCTAGCATGGCAATGGTCTAACGGTAATAATTTTTAACAAACCTACATTATTTTGTTCAAATTTCCGCCTTGTCACTATTTTTACTAGGCATCTACTAGTCGATATTTTTTAATCAGTAGATTATAATTACTTTTGCACCATAATTAAAAAAACAATAATATGATTATCGGTGTCCCAAAAGAGATTAAAAATAATGAAAACCGCGTTGCGGTTACTCCAGGTGGAGTTGCTGAATTTGTAAAACATGGTCATACTGTGTATGTTCAGGCTACTGCTGGAGAAGGCAGTGGATTTTCCAATGAAGAATACAAAGAAGCTGGCGCTACAATATTAGCGACAATCGAGGAAGTATATGCGATTGCTGATATGATTGTAAAAGTGAAAGAGCCAATTGAAAGTGAGTACAAATTAATCAAAAAAGATCAATTGTTATTTACCTATTTTCACTTTGCAAGTCACGAGCCTTTAACCAATGCTATGATTGCTAGTGGTGCTGTGTGTTTAGCATACGAAACTGTAGAAAAAGCAGATAGATCTTTACCTCTATTAGTGCCAATGAGTGAAGTAGCAGGTAGAATGAGTATTCAAGAAGGTGCTAAATATCTTGAAAAACCTTTGGGCGGAAGAGGTATTTTATTAGGTGGTGTTCCAGGCGTTAAACCAGCTGATGTATTAGTATTGGGTGGTGGTATTGTTGGTACACAAGCTGCTAAAATGGCTGCCGGTTTTGGTGCTCACGTAACCATCATGGATATTTCAATCCCACGCCTACGTCAATTAGATGATATCATGCCTGCGAACGTTCAAACAATGTTTAGCAGTACTTATAATATAAAAGCGGCTGTAAAAACAGCTGATTTAGTAATTGGTGGTGTATTAATTCCAGGTGCCAAAGCACCTCATTTAATTACTCGCGACATGTTAAGTACTATGAAAAAAGGTTCTGTAATTGTTGACGTTGCAGTTGATCAAGGGGGTTGTTTTGAAACAACCAAAGCTACTACACATGCTGAACCTACCTATGTGATTGACAATGTCATTCACTATTGTGTTGCGAATATGCCAGGTGCAGTGCCTTATACATCAACACTTGCATTGACAAATGCGACACTTCCATATGCTTTACAATTAGCAAATATGGGATGGGTAGCAGCTTGTAATAAAAGCCAAGAATTAAGATTAGGCTTGAATGTGGTAAATGGTAAAGTAGTTTATAAGGGTGTTTCAGATGCCTTTAATTTGCCTTACACACCAGTTGAAGATGTTTTGAGTGCTAATGCAGCAGCTTAATTAAAAAGTTTTATAAATAAAAATCCCGAATGAATCTCATTCGGGATTTTTTTGTTTTAACGTAATAAGTTAATATACAAATTGACCGTGTTCGGAGTGTATACTTAACTTTGTTGAATCGGATACTTCAACCCTTCCAATTATTTTAGCTTGGATATTGAAAGCAGACGAAACTGATATAATTTTTTCTGCTATTTCAGGTTTAACATAGATTTCTATTCTATGGCCCATATTAAACACTTTATACATTTCTTGCCAAGAAGTTCCGCTCTGAGCTTGTATCGTTTTAAACAGAACAGGTGTTTCAAACAGTTGGTCTTTGATAATGTGTAAAGGTTGTTTCACAAAGTGCAATACTTTTGTTTGACCGCC
>CANFUB010000352.1 GCA_947450015.1 Bacteroidota bacterium
TACGCGCAGGCGAAAACACCGCAATGGGTGGATTGGCACTGAACACATTGAAAAAACTAAAAGGCGCTAAATTTCTATTGCCATCTTTATCAATGGTGCTAGCAAAACAAATCGGTCGCGGACCAACACTGCCCAATAAATATTGATGAATCTGATGAACAGAAACCTCCGAAGGAAGAATGGATAACATGCCACAAAAGTAAATAATTAAAGCTTACTTAGGGTAGCTTTTAGGCTTTCCGTTTTTTTATTTAATATGCATGCGTTGTGCAAAAGCATCTTTGTAATTTTTACCCAAAGGAATGCTCTTGTTACCAATTTGTACTTCGTGTGCACCAATCGATTTTACTTTATCGGTGGCCACAATATAACTTCTGTGAACACGTGCAAATTTATCGGCAGGCAAACTGGTTTCCATGTTTTTCATGGTTTGCAAAGTCACAATGCGCTTGTCTTCCGAAGTGTAAATTTTTACATAATCTGCAAAGGCTTCAACATACCAAATGTCTTCGTAATTGATTTTAACCATTTTCGAATCGGCCTTCACAAACATATGGCCTACATTCATTTCGGCATGTGGTTGCTCAACATTGTTTTTAAAGGTAAAATACTCTTCGGCTCTTTCAACAGATTTTTTGAAACGCTCGTAAGACACTGGTTTTAATAAATAATCCAAAGCATCAAGCGTAAAGGCATCTACTGCATACTCGGCATACGCTGTTGTAAACACTACCAAGATACCGCTGTTTTGAAGGGTCTTCATAAAATCAATACCGCTAATTTCAGGCATGTGAATATCACAAAATATCAAATCTGGTTTTTCGTGTTGAATGGCTTCAGCCGCTTCGATGGCATTGGCGCATTTAGCGATTAATTTTAGGTTAGGGGTTTTCTTAACGTGGGCTTCTATGATTTCTAAAGCAAGAGGCTCATCGTCGACAGCTATGACTTTTAAAATGGTGTTCATGTGGTTTGTAATATTAAAGTAATCGTGTAAGTTTCTAATTCATCAGCGATTTTAAGCTGATGTTTGCCGGGGTACAAAATATTCAGACGGGTTTGCACATTTTTCAGACCAATGCCACCCACTTTGTCTTTTTCGAGGTTGTTGAGCGAGCGCGGCTTGTTATTGGAAACCGAAAATGCAATGGTTTTTGTTTCATCATCGATGGTGTAAGTAATATCGATAAACGACTGCCCAAGCGTTGGATTGGCGCCATGTTTAAAGGCATTCTCAATAAAATTAATGAACAAAAAGGGTTCTATCATTTTACCAATGGTGCTGCCATACACATGCAATTGAATATTGGTGCGGTCGCCCAAACGGTATTTTTCCAATTCAATATAATCGCGCACAAATTGGATATCATCCTCCATGGGCACCTTTTGTTTCTGACTGTCGTACAAGCCAAAGCGCAGAATGTTCGAAAGTTTTAATACGGCCTCTGGCGCTAAGTCGGAGCCCTTTAGGGTTAAGGCGTATAAATTATTAAGATTGTTAAATAAGAAATGGGGATTGATTTGCGATTTTAGAAAACGCAATTCATTTTCAATATTGAGCTTTTGTAGATCCTTGTTCGACTGCTCTTTTAAATACCAGTTTCTAAATATTTTGATGGAGGTGGTCAGTAACACTGTAAACAGTATGAACAAAAAATTTGTTACAAAGAAACTAATGCTCCATATCGAATTAATGCTATCGTCCATCAAAGGCAAATATCGAAAAGAAGACACTGCCAATGGAAAACAAACCAATAGAATGGACAAAGAAAGACTCAATAAAAATGTGAGGTACTTGCGCTTAAACAAGAACCATTCTATCAAATAGTAATTGTTAAAATACGACACCACAATGTGAAAGAAAATAAAGATGGTGGCGTTTAAAAAATCTTGTTTCCAAGAAATGCCCGAACGCAAAATAAACGACCAGAAAGCAATGTACAACAACCAAAACAAAAGGTGGTAAAGCTTGTACCTTGTGATAACAGAAATGAGTTCAGAAAAAAAACGATTAACCACAGCTTAAGGGTTTTTAAAGAATCTTAAAATATCGCGGGCCCAGTCAATTACCTTATTGCCACTGCCCAAATAATTAGAGCCATTCACTACCTCTTCGGTAACAGTTGGATTCACTTGTTTGAAATATTGATTGGCCATCTGATACGAAATTACATTCGCCAAAATCAAAAGCGCTACTAAACTCCATGAAAACCATTTTTTATTTGGTAAATCTCCAATTTTCATTTGTACTTGTCTATTGAACGGGTTTAGGTTTAAAAAGTTACAGGATGTTTTCCTTGTTCAAAAGTAACACGCATTTTTCTATTTTGATAAAAAATCTTTTATCAATACTTGTTGGAATGCTTTTGCCTGATTTAGAAAGTTTAAGCTATCGGCTTTAGGACCTCGGTATTCATAACATTTGCGGGTATCATTGTCGAACAGGGCATGCTGTGTGTTGTTGACTCTGCCAAACCCATTGTTGTAATGGTATTGCGCGAATCCATTGCTATTTTCAAAACCCGTTTGCCAATTAAAGTCAGCGGTAGGCAAACCCATTTGTGATAAAATTAACTGCGGTATGATGGTTTGAGAAACCACTTGTTCGTATTTCACACCACGGTATTTTTGATGCAATGCACCGCCTGTTATCACCATTGGAATATGGTATTTCTCCGGACCAAAATAATGCACGTCTTTTAAACCAATATCATGCCCATGATCGGCCACCAAAAGTATAACAGTATTTGCGTACCATACTTGCTTTTTACATGTTTCTAAAAAATTAAACAAGCTTAAATCCGCATACTCAATTGAATTTTTAAAGCCATACCACTCATCATTTGCAATCTTCTTGTTATGGTAAGGCACGTCAAATGGCTCATGACTGCTTAGGGTCATAATAGTCGTAAAGAAAGGACCTTTTTCTGCACTTAATTTTTCCAATACCAAGTTATACAAATGTTCATCGTGTGCGCCCCATTTGCTGGTCAAGTTTTCTGGTTTAAAACTAACGCGATCGAAAATATAATCGAATTGTTGCACCAGTAAATACGCCTTCATCGAAGCAAACTCTGCATCGCCTCCATAGAAATAATAATTTTTATA
>CANFUB010000353.1 GCA_947450015.1 Bacteroidota bacterium
ACAAATTAACATTTATTAACAAAAGAAAAAGAAGCAAAAAGAAAATTCCATTACAATCATTAATTCTTAATTAATTTGGAATTTCAAATCTAAAGGATAGCTATCGGGACTGGGCTCGAACCAAATAAAGACAAAAAAAAATCCACTCGGACATGAGTGGATTTTTTTTTGCTCCCTGACCTGGGCTCGAACCAGGGACCTAGTGATTAACAGTCACTCGCTCTAACCAGCTGAGCTATCAAGGAATATGTCCGATTTATTTAATTAGAGTCTGTTATCACTCGCTCTAACCTCCCGATAGCTATCGGGAGAGCTATCAAGGAATTTCCTAAAAGGAGTGCAAATATAGAAATATTTATTTTTTTAACAAACAATATTTCAAAATATTCAAAAATGTTTACTGAAACCCTTGTTAAATCAGGCTTTCTTTGATTCTAAATACTTTAAATAGGAGTTCACATGGCGTTCCTTCTTCGATTCATAGATGTCTTTAATGGTTACCAAAATACCCGTTTCTTCAACATCACCAAAGTGAGAATTGATACAAGTAGGGAAGGTTTTCATTGTTGGACTCGTGTTCATATAGGCATTAAACAATGGCGGAATATTCTCGCCTAATTCTCTGACATGTGAATTTAGAATATGATGACCTTCCTTATAATCGAGGCCCTGCAATGATGCTACAAATGTACTTGTATCAGTTTGAGGCTGTATTGGATTTTCAACGATGATAAGGTTTTCCTTATCAGGAAAATAATGGTGCATGAAGGCTAAAATCAAATCTCTTGCCTCGCGCTGAAAATGCGTGTACATAGTAACTTTTCCATAAAAGTAATCCATTTCAGGATGGTTAATAATAAGGGCACCTAAACCGTCCCATAAATTATCAAGACTGAATAAGCCTTTGCGGTTTTCTAAACTTGGTTGGTATTTAGGTTGCACAAAAGAGCGGCCTAATTCAATGGTCTTTAAAAAATAATGCTCCTTCATGCGGTCGCTAAAGGCATATATTTCAGATGTGGCCAAATGGTATTCCCCATTCGCATCGCGAGCGTCTATGGTGCGTATATAGCGATAACCGCCTATAATTTCTTTGTCTTGGGGTTGCCAAACAATTAATTGTTGGTAGGCACTAGGACCGAAATCAAATTCATCTAAGTCACAGTCCTTACCAGTGCCTCCTCCGGCAGTTCTAAATGAGAGCTCTCTTAATCGACCAATTTCTCTTAATACATTGGGCGCATTGTGACAATTGATTATAAATAATTGATTGTTCCCATTATTGGTGGGTCTTACAAAAACACTTTCATTTAATTCTTTTTCTAATAAATCTCTATCGATGGGTGCAATTATTTCCTGCATATTCCTAGCAATTTTAAGTCAATTATTGGGGTTTTATTTCTGTTTAAACTGATGATAGAAGGCTTCGAAATCAGCTTCAGGATTATCTTTTAATAGATAGACAAAATGGCGCATGGCGTTGGCAATTCTGTGGTGTTCACCAATGTTTTTTATTAGGTAAGCGGGTATTGGCTTACCAAAGTGAATCGTAATGGTTTTGCCTTTTTGTTTAAACATTTCTGAAGGCAATAACAACATTTCGATGTTCAGTTTAATACCTAGCATTTTGCGGTATTTTGCAATGTTGTAGAAGCGTTTACTGTTTTGGCCTTCAACAAATGCTGGTACGATATCGGTTTGGTATTTTACAGATTTGGTGATGTAGCCTTTGTTCCATTTTAAATCAAAGATGCGACCTTCTTGTTTACGTGAAACCATGCCTGCAGGAAATATAAGTACAGCCTTGTCGGAGGCAAATAAACGTTCAACTTCAATGAGCGAGCGTTTAGCGTTGGCACCATGTTTATTAACGCCCATAAAAACACTTTGTAGTGGTTTTACATTCATTAAAATATCATTCACTAAAAATTTAACATCCGGACGCACCTTGTTGGCCTCAATAATATAGCCCATACCGTCTAAACCGCCTAGTGGGTGGTTGGCCGCTAGTATTACTCTGCCAGTTGCTGGCAAGTAATGGTTGTTTTTGGACGTAATGGTTACACCAATTTCATCAAAACAGGCTTGAGCAAAGGCAACACCTTCTTTACCACGTGTATTCACAATAATTCTATTCATGTCCTCTTGATGAATTAATTTTTCAAAAAAACGGAACATGAATCCTGGAATCCATTTAGCCAATTTTGGATTCTTATCGAAAAAAACCTTTCGAACATTAATTAAAGGAATATCATTATTCTCACTCATTCTGCGAATATGCAGAAAAATTCTATAATAAATAGAATTCAATTCATTTTCCGTTCAATTTTGAATCTTTACGTTGTCAGGAATTTTGAGTGTAGGACGCTTTTTACCTTTGGCTGTTTTAGGCTCAGGTACAAGCCCTTCGAATTTCAACTCGTCCATAATATACCATCTATCTTTGAGTTGAAGTGCCACCGCAGAGAGGGTATATTTTTTTTTACCTTTCACTTTTATCACCCAATGGATATAGGCATAGCTAACGCCTTGGTCTTTGCCTTTTTTATAATAAACAGTATCCAGTTTAGTATCCTTCCAATCGATACCCGCCTTGTGAATTTTCTTAATCATTTTTGCAAATTGGAGTCGCAAATAATTCCATCGGGTATTGTAAACAACAAATTTGGTGTACTCGGTTTGGTCGCCAGCCATCGACGTATCAATCATATCTTTGTAGGTTGAATAAGAATGAAAAAACGTACGCATGCTGTTGAATCGCTCGGTTCTAAAGACCCCGTAGGCCGAATCTGCCAACCAATCAAGGCTTTTTAAACTATCGTTGTTGTTGATGAAAGTGGTATCGGCTTCATTCTCTTGTGCAAATGTTGATTGGGTCGATAGCAATATTAATACTAGGAAAGAAATATACTTCATCACACTTACAAATGTAATCTGATAAATTTGATTTAAAACAATCAATGGTTTTAAACGTTTCTTTTTTTTAGAATTGAGAAATTAGTTATGTATGTATCGATTACAGGATTAAAACCAAAGGGCTTTATTGGTTATATAAAATTTTGGACTTTGGCAATACCAAGTTTCAGACAAGC
>CANFUB010000354.1 GCA_947450015.1 Bacteroidota bacterium
CCCATTGTAATTTTAGGCAAGGGGCGTTTGGTACAAGAAGTGCCTTTTGAAAATTGTGCAACAGAAATTCTTTTGTTGGCTGTGATGTGGGTTAAACTATCAAAGCCCATGTTATAAGTAAAGAATTGTGCTTGGTTTAAAGTTTTATATAATTTACCATTGATAGAGATTTTGGTATCGTCATCGATGGCTAATATTTTTAGAAAATAGCCGCCATAATTAAACACAAATGGAATGGCTGTGTATTTGGTTCCCAGTGTTACGGTTGGAAACATTTGCTCATAGGTATGGTCGAGCGAAGCCAAATCATCTATTTTATTATGACCATACACCGAAAAAGGGAAAGCGCTGTTGCAAGGTAAATTCACACTGTCTTTGATATCGCTATAGGTTTGTCTGTTACCTGCAAACACAGCAAACTTAGACCGTATGGTACGCGAGCGGATGATAGACCCTGTTAAATCATCATCGGTGGTCATGTAATGAAAAGTTTGCCCTTTGAGCAAAGTTACGTTGATGGGAATATTGCGTTGATTATCGTACCATGAAGAGATGCCTGTTGGTTGCACTTCGATATAAGAAGTATCTGCAATCCCCACTACTACGAATTCGGGTGACTTATTGATTTTGCCACCTTTGAAATCAACGAAATTACAGACCCATTGGTTGGGACTGGCATTGGTAGTTACAAAATATTCGGGGGCGTAAGGTATGGCCTCTGTTGGCAGCACCACAGTTGAACCTTTGGAGGACCAAAAGCGATTGACTGCTTGCACATTGATTTGGGTATCGGCTGTGATATGAACACCAAAATTAGTGACTTGATCGGACATAAAATTCCTGCAAGACATGTAGGAAGGTATCTGAACATAACTGGTAACATTGGGCACTAATGTAATCGATTTACTAAAATTAACATTGTCTTTGTTGTTGGCCGTTACTTTTACTTTGGCAGGATATTGAGAAGTGATATAAAGCTCGAGTGTATCTTCATCCCAAGGACCAGGCACTCCTGGCGGTGGCGGTGTGCGTGGCAGGGTATCGCGCGAGAAGCAATACAGTTGGGCATCTAAGAAAGCTACCCAAAAGTCTTTCCCTGAGGTTGTCTGTGCAAAAGACAACTTGCAAACAAATGAAAACGCTAAGAGTATTAGAAATTTTTTTCTCATTTATTGCTTTTGCATGAACGAATATAAAACAAATTAACGAACTAATAAAAAAAGTGTTTTCAAGTTAATAGTCTAACTGAATTAAATCACTAACGAATAACTTCAACAACGCCTTTTATATCGTGGTAAACATTGTAAATATCGCGGATGGCTGCTTTGTAAATGTACACCCCTTGTAAAATATTTTTATCATCGGCCACCAACCATTCGACCGCTTTATCATTCGATTCAAACAACTTTTCGCCCCAACGGTTGAACACTTGCAGGCGGCAATCTTTCACCAAATTGTATTGGGTTGACGACAAACCGAACCCTTCATTTAAGCCATTGTTATTGGGCGTAAAGACATTCGGAAAAAAGAAATCAATTTGCTCTAATATTGGCAACAATCGCTCAATGGTATCGTAGCAAACATTTTGATTCGATACAATCAATTTTATTTTCACTGTTCCTGTATCGGTAAAATAGTAGTCGGGATCTTGTAAAATAGAACTGCCCATATTGCCAAATTGCCATTGCCAATTGGTGGCTTTAGAAGACCGATCTAAAAATAAAAAGCGGATGCCTGAAGGGTCGCGCTTATAATGCACAAAAGCATAATCGGCCTTTGGATTTTCTACAATTTTAAAATTCACAAAGGCACTGTCTGTGCAATTGAGGGAATTATTGGCCAACACTTTTGCTTTGTAATTGCCAGGCAGTGCGTACAAATGTTTAATGTTTTGATTTTGACCATTACTGCCATCTCCAAAATACCATGTATAGCTAGCTATGCTTCCACTGCCTGGGGCAGGACTCACAGAAAAAAGCACGCTATCATTTAAGCAAGCTGCTTTTGCAATGGGTGTATTGAGTTTAGGATTGGCCAGCACTTGTATTTTCAGTTGGGCGCTGTCGGTACAACCTGAATCTGACACCGTTTTTAAAACCACTGTATAGCTTTGTGGGGCGATATAGGTTTTAGGTAAGGGTTGTTGCAAATTGGTGCGTGCGGCATCTCCAAAATTCCAATCATATATATTAATTTTTCCTGCACTTAAAGTTGAATTGGATGTAAAATTAAAGACGTTCGTTGACAAACATTGAACGCTATCATCGACTGTAATTAAAGCTTTTGGATTTGGATTGACCGCTACTATTTTCTTTAGTGATGCGACACAACCAGCTTTGCTCTCGAGTTCTAATTGAATTGGATAGGCCCCTATGGCTGGTAATTTAATTCCCAACAATTGGTTGGTTTGTTTTGCACTATCGGTACCATAGTACCATGTTTTTTTAATGATCGAATCGTTGTTGGCATTCGGCAAGTATTTGAATTCAAAATTTTGCGTCAAGAAGCAATTTGAAAATGCCGTTGCAGTAAAATCAACCAAAGGCGTTTTCTTCACTTCAACTTTTCTAATTAAACTGTCAACACATCCTAAAATATTGGTAACCTTTAACGCAATAGAATGACTGCCAGCAGTTGAGAATTTTTTATATACGGTATCTTTATTTTGAACAGATAATTTATCTGAAAACAACCAATTTGATGCTATTAATTGACCAGTGTCGGTTGTCGAAGTATTCAGCATTGCAAAGTTATTATTGTTTAAACAAGCTACAGTATCGTTCAAAGTAAAATCAGCTTTCGGAGCTTTCAATATTCGAATTCTAAGTGTTGTATCGTGTTCGCAACCGCGGAAGGTACGCACTGTCAAATGGGTGTTATAGGTACCAGTTTGATTGTAAAGGTGAGGTACCACATGACTTGTATCTGTAATTTTAACATCTCCAAAATTCCATTTATACGCCATTACCGAATCGATAGACGTTGATAAATTAGTAAACTTTATTGACTTGTTTTGGTTGAAGCAAAGGATAGAATCGCTGACTGTATAATTGGCAAATGGCAAGGGATAACCTACCACATTTAG
>CANFUB010000355.1 GCA_947450015.1 Bacteroidota bacterium
ATGTCCTTGATAAAATAGGTTTGCGTAAATTGCAATTCACCTTTTTCGTTGAACACTATAGTGCCTGTATTCGCACCATAAAAAATACCGGCACTCTCTTCAACGCCCTTACAAGTTAAAGCAAACTGTTGGGGCACTATGCTGAGCTGCTCGGTGTTCTCCTTAATGCCCACATAAAACTCATTGTAACGCTTCTCATAAAACAAAGGATTGTTCAACAAATCTTCGGCCTCTAAAGTGCTGCTGCCTTGTTGTATTTTTAAATTCGCATATTGCTCATACACCCAAGCATTCAATACTTCGAAGGCAGTGCCTATGTCTGCATCGTATTTGCTGTTCCATAAGTGTCGCAACCATTGGTATTGATTGGCCATGGCGCCCTTTTGCAAGAGTTCTAAGACATCGAAATCGGGTGTGCTGCGCAACAAGGTGTTGATCAATTGCACATCGCCTATTTGCCAATAACTGGTGTTGGGCAATAAGGTATTGAGCAGGTAAATTCTTTCGGCAGGTGCGATGGCGGCCCACTCGCATTCTGCAGGGGTATTGTGCTTTAGATAATTGTATAAATAATCGGCCTTCCATTTTTCTACCATGGCCTTGTGCATGGCATCGGCCAAGGCAACGCCTTTGGCAGCACCCTTGGCCAAATCTTTTAATTGAATGGCATTAACGGCTTCGAACAATTGTTCGCTGTTGCTATTAATGTATTGCGCTATGGCGGTCGATTCGCCTTTGTTCGATTGGTGTTGGGTGATGAACTGTTGCTGTATGCCAATGGCTCGGTCTTGTTGTTTAGCACTTATACAATTCACAAAACTGGCATAGGCATTGGGCTTTAAATTGGCCAGGTTAAAGTAATAAATGTAATCGGCTACACTGCGTTGCGATGAGAGAATGTTCACCAAAAACTGACTCGCATTGAACAAGGTATCCTTGTATTTAAAATACAATTGGTCGTTGCCAAAAATGCTAAAGCTAGCCCCTATGTCTTCTATGATTTTATCGCCTACCTTTTTTGATAAAATGGCTGTAGCGTAATCGGTGTTCAATTGAGCTGTTTCAAAATCAATCACCGCAAAACTGTTGAGCACTTCGCCCTCGCCTGTTTTAACAGCCGAGGCATGGTTCAAACGGCTTTTAAACAAGGCTGCTTTGGTGGTATAAGCATTTTTTGCAAACACAATGTAAGGCATGATACCCGCCTTGCTGGCGTTCGATGCTAACTCACCAACATAGGCTTTATCATTGTCATCGACATAGCCAATGCCCATGCGTGCTCTGTATTTGATGCCTTTACATTCGAAGCCCATTAAGCAACCCAAAGGGAATAAATAATTGGTGGCCTTGCGCACTTCAACACCCTCTTTTTCTTCTACCAAATAACCGCGACCTAAAGTAGAAAATTTTAAATTCTTTGCACCTGATGGCAAGGTAATGTACTCGCCACTGTGACTGATAAACGTATACGAACCATCGGCAGTGGCCAAGGGTTTAAACTTACTGATATCACCTATCGCAAGGGATTTGCTTTTGTCTTCATTCGCAAACAAATTCACTTTCGGTTGCGGATCAAAAATTTGCAACCACTGATCGAAATTGAGCAAGGCAAAAGGTGGGGCATAGTCCATTAAATTTTGCGTATTGGCTGCCCTGTTTAAATCGTTGCCAAATACGTGTTCCAATTGAAAACAACCATGTCCTATTTCGTGCGCCAAGGTATGGGGATTCAGTTCAGCATTGTTTAAAAATACAAAACCATAGGGCTCACCTAAACTCATAAAGCCTTTCACCCCATCTTTCGAAAGGTTTAAAACAAAAACATAAGCGGTATCGTTGCTACTGTTTTTTTGCAACCATGAATGCGCATTTTTATATGCTGTTATGAAACGATTCAAAGCAGCTGAATAGCCTAATTGCACAGTCGTTTTTTCGGCTTCTAATACTTCATTGTTGGCATCATATTCTTTAACATTTAATGAGGTCCCAATTTTTAAATTGAATTGCAAGGCATATTTTTTTAGCAATTGGTTCATTCTGCTTTCAATGGCGGTGGCTTGCATATCGGCACCTAAACCATTCACGGGCACTAGCACTATGTTTTGTTTTTTAGCATCAACCGATATTAAATTAAGCTTGCCTAAAACCCAACGTTGACGGGCTTGCTGAGGTGTTAAACGATAAGTGGCCACCGCCCAAATGGCATCGGCATATAAATTCAATCGACCGTTCACTTGTATAGAAAATGTGTTGCCATTTCTGGTAGATGACAGCAAGGTGCCATCGCTTCTTACAAAGCGAATGCTATCGAGTGGACAAGGCCATTTTTTACTTTGCACCACCTGCGCTTCAATTGTTATTTTATCGC
The DNA here is from genome assembly GCA_947450015.1 of Bacteroidota bacterium. Lineage (GTDB taxonomy): Bacteria > Bacteroidota > Bacteroidia > NS11-12g > UBA955 > JABMMZ01. Next base: position 2,369 of record CANFUB010000355.1, read on the forward strand.
CCGTTTGAATTAATTTCCATGCGGCATAATAGGTGGTATCGCTGCTCTCTAATTGGTCGTAGGTTTTGCCTGCAGTTAACTGCGTTAAATGCATAGCATCGTATCCTTGCGCGGCAGTTGCATTAAAAAAAACTTTGGCCATGCCCGGTGGCAAACGGGTGGGCGTACCTTCGCCTGTGCTCAAGTCTTTGACAATTGGCTCGGTGCTTGGTCCCTCGGCCTCGCTTATCTGACCGCCAGCACTGATGAAATATTTTTTACCATTGGCATCAGTCAAAATGTTGTTACTTCCTTTGGGTATTTTTTGTGCACCATTGCTGCCTTCAATTAAAATATCACCATTGTCACTCCTTGTCACTTTTGTGATATTGCCTTCATATTTTAAAGTTCCAAAACGGTTCCAATTATTGCCAAATAAATTGCGCCAAGCTTTGCCAATATTTTTAACAGTGCGATCACTTATTTCGAGGGGTGCTTGCAGTAATTTTATTTGACCGATGATCAGTCGTTTTTCATTGTTCAAAAAGATGTGTTCGAACGTACACGGCAGTGGCACCTTACCTGTATAAGGCAAGGTAACAAAACCAGTACCACTGAACCAACCATTGCCACCAGTGGCAGCAGTCACCCTTACATCGAAGTCGGCCGCTTTAATCACATCGCCATTTTCAAGACTTAATAAAGCACTTGTATTATTCAAATCAATG
>CANFUB010000356.1 GCA_947450015.1 Bacteroidota bacterium
AAATACGATATACAATATAATAAATTCAAAAAATCATCTGCATTGAATGATGGTAATATTCCTCCATTTGACGAACTTGTAAAAGCTCAGAAAATATGGTTAAAGAAAACTCAATTACAAATGGTGATTCGCTATTCATTGTCTTGCATTGCTATAATTGCTGTTGCATTTTTAGGATTCTTTTTTTTAAGAAATAAGCCACAACAAAACTTAGTTTCAAAAAATGAGACTTCATTAATTGTTAAAGATACAAGTGTTATTAAAGCTCCTGTAAAAGAATGGGACATTGCGTATCAGAAATTCAAAATTAATGCAGATTCTTTAACTGTAATAAAAATGCCATCGGGTACAAGTATTACGATTACCCCCAATTCAATTGCAGATAGTTCAGGTAAGATTGTAAAAGGTGAGGTTGAAATTGAATGTAGAGAATTCTTTGACCCAATTGATATAATGGTAGCAGGTATACCGATGCAGTACGATAGTGCAGGAAGTAATTACACTTTAGAAACAGCTGGCATGATAGAAATTAATGGTTCACAAAATAATCATAAATTAAAAATTGCAGAAGGGAAATCAATTGTGATTGCTCAAATGTCTTTTGGTGACAATGATTTCAATACCTATAGTTTGGATACCAAATCTGGTAAATGGACCTATAAAGGTCGTCCACAAAATAAACCAATTGAATCTGCAGCACCAATTGTTTCTAAAGATATTGAAATTAATGCGGGTCTTGATCCAGTGCCAATTCATCCTTCATCGATACAAGAAGATAATAAGCCTTTGAAATTAAGTCCTGCACCTAAATTACAAGACGAATCGAATCCTTGTTTTCGTTTGGAAGTAGATAAAAATACTTTTCCTGAATTGGCCGTCTACAACAATGTATTATTTGAAGTTAAACCAGGCCAAGGATTCAATAGTACCAATGAGGAATGGGATTGGATAGATTTAAAACAAGGCAACCGCCCCAATGAATACAAAGTGTTTTTGCACGATCGAGGAAAAACAATAACCGCTATAGTTAGTCCTGTTTTCAAAGAAGGCGATGATTACAAAGAGGCCTTAAGAACGTTTAAAAAATATGAAAAAGAAGCGCTAGGTAAAATTGAAGAAACTAAAAAAATATGGGAAGAAAATAGAAGAAAACTAGAACGTGACGCGCAAATCGCAGCTTTAATTGAAATTGAAAAAAGAAAAAAATACATAGATGAAAACGCTGTCATTAGAGAATTTTATGTTACCAACTTCGGTTATTGGAATTCAGATAGACCATGTAAACGGGCTTCTCCAAGATCAATGAAGATGAAGGTTGAATTGAATGAAAAAGACATTAATTTATTCAATCTTTTTCAAATTGAAAAGGGTATCAATACCTTATGGGTTGATTACCGAATAGAGCCGAATACTTTTTATATTCAGTACGATGCTTCAAAGGAAAATATATGGTTTGTCATAATACCTAATTCGAAAAAAATTGCAGTGGTCTTCCCAGCTGATTTCTCAAGACAAATATCTAACAATATTGGTGTTTTAAAAATGGAAGTAAGTGAAATGGAGTTTAAAAATCCAAGGGAGTTAAAGAATTATTTATTATCAAATAAACAATAACAAAAAAGGGGTACTAATTTTAGTATCCCTTTTTTTGTTTAATATTAAGAAATTTTAATTCTGCGGAAAATCTGCACCTCTGCTAACTTCTTCCCAATTGTCGTAATCCTTCTTAAGGGTTTCTAATTTTAATTTAGCACCATTTACAGCCCCATTCCCTAATAATAAACGCAATGGTGGTTCAGTGGCTTCAACTGCTTTAATAATTGCCGCAGCCGCTCTTACAGGGTCGCCAGCCTGACGGCCACTATTGCCTCTGATATTGCTCTTGTTTTGACCAGCCGTTTCTGCATAATCAGCGATGATATGGTGGCTATTGGCAGCAGAGCGCCCAGCCCAATCTGTTCTGAATCCACTCGGTGCTATAATGGTTACCTTGATACCTAAATGCGCCACTTCTTTGGCCAATGATTCTGATAAACCATCGACTGCAAATTTTGTGGCATTGTAAAACCCTACAGCTGGAAAACCAACCAAGCCACCTATCGATGCAACATTCAAAATATGACCGCTTCTTTGTTGACGCATAATCGGCAATACCTCTTGTATCATTTTTGTTAAGCCCCAAAAATTAATCTCAAACATTTGTCTTACCATGGCTTCTTCACTTTCTTCTATGGCCCCAAAATAACCAATACCCGCATTGTTCACCAATACATCAATTCTTCCAAATCTTGCCATGGTTTGTTGCACAGCATCAGTAATTTCATCGGGTTTAGTGACATCGAGTGACAAGGTCAAAGATTGACTCTGATAGTCTTTTGTGATATCTACTATATCATTTGTTTTGCGTGCAGTTACAGCTACATTGTATCCCATTTGTAAAGCCATCGTTGCCAACTCTCTACCAAAACCGGTTGAACAACCAGTAATTAACCAAACTTTATTTTCCATTGTTATTAAATTTTTCTTCTTGTTGTAATTATTTCTGCACCTACTTGGTTCAATATATTGTATAAACCAAAGCAAGTCCTATTTATATAAATAGCATCTTGCGGACCACGGGCCCCATTGGCTTCTTTCAATTCTACCATCTTACTAAATTTATCGCCTAAAGCATAAATCGACTTGAAATAAGCCTCGTCACCAAAATCAAAAGTCTTTGAATTAAATGGTTTGCCCAATAAATTAAGCATCTCTTGAAAGGCCTTTTTTAATACGGGTACTATCTTCGGGTCATCGTCATTTAATAAGAATTCTAACTTGTACATGATGCGCGTAAATTCACTGTCGTTATTAATAGCATCGCTGTTTAACAAGGTAAAATAATCTTTGTGAAATTGTTCTTCAATTTCTTTCACACAACCAAAGTCAATCACCCCTAATTTAAAATCGGGCGTAACGATAAAGTTACCTGGATGCGGATCGGCATGCACTGCCTTTAGTTCAAATATTTGATAATCGTAAAAATTCCAAAGCGCTTGACCAATTTTATTTTTGATGGCTTGTGGGTGATTTTG
>CANFUB010000357.1 GCA_947450015.1 Bacteroidota bacterium
AAGCAGCAAAGATAATGAGAAAAGTTATTTGTTATTAGTTAATAGTTATTAAGGGAACAGCCAATTAAGTTATTAGTTAATTGTTAATAGTTATTAAGGGAACAGCCAATTAAGTTATTAGTTAATTGTTAATAGTTATTAAGGGAACAGCCTTATTAACCCAATAACTCAATAACTCAATAACCTAATAACCCAATAACCTAATAACCTAATAACCTAATAACCCAATAACCTAATAACGCTTAGGTTATAAGTTAATTGTTATTCGTTATTAAGGAAACAGTCACAAAGCTCCCTATTAACCTAATAACTCAATAACTTAATAACTCAATAACCAATACCCACAAGCAATTTGCTATTCATTTTATAAATATTATCTTTGCAGCCATAATTATTATACGCAATGGCAGATATTTTTGAAAAGGTAAAGAAAAACATGGGTCCTTTGGGCGCTCACATTAAGGAAGCACACGGTTATTTCACATTCCCAAAATTGGAAGGCGAAATTGGTCCTAAAATGAATTTCAATGGCAAAGAAAAATTAAACTGGAGTTTGAATAACTACCTTGGATTGGCGAATCATCCTGAGGTTAGAAAAGCCGATGCCGAAGCTGCTGCGAATTATGGAATGGCCTACCCAATGGGTGCCCGTATGATGAGTGGTAATAGCAATCCGCACGAGCAATTAGAAAGAGAATTGGCTGCTTTTGTTGGTAAAGAAGATGCCATCTTATTGAACTTTGGCTACCAAGGTGTTGTATCGATTATCGATGCAATGGTTGATAGACATGATGTCATTGTATACGATGCCGAGTCGCATGCATGTATCGTTGATGGTGTGCGTTTGCATGCTGGTCACCGTTTCCAATACAAACACAACGACATGGAAAGTTGCGAAAAACAATTGCAACGCGCTACCAAATTAGTTGAAAAAAGTGGCGGTGGAATATTCGTAATTACCGAAGGTGTATTTGGTATGAGCGGTAACCAAGGAAATTTAAAAGGCGTTGTTGCTTTAAAAGATAAATACGATTTCCGTTTATTTGTTGATGATGCGCATGGTTTTGGTACCATGGGTAAAACAGGTAGCGGTACTGCCGAAGAGCAAGATGTGATTGATGGTGTAGATTTACACTTTTCTACTTTTGCAAAATCAATGGCAAGTATCGGTGCATTTGTTGCAGGTCCTAAAATTATTTTAGATTTCTTACGTTACAATTTGCGTTCTCAAATTTATGCTAAGTCATTGCCAATGCCATTGGTAGTAGGTGCTTTGAAACGTTTAGATTTGTTGAGAAGTCAGCCTGAGTTGAAAGACAATCTTTGGAGAAATGTAAATGCGCTACAATCTGGTTTGGTAAATGCAGGCTTTAATATTGGAACGACTACTACGCCTGTAACACCAGTTGTATTGAGTGGTACAGTAGCAGAAGCAACGCACTTAACCTTCGATTTGAGAGAGAATTATGATATTTTCTGTTCAATCGTTGTATATCCAGTAATTCCTAAAGGCATCATTATTTTGCGTTTAATTCCTACTGCTGTGCATACCTTGGCCGATGTTGAAAGAACCATTAAAGCCTTCACTGAAATTAAAGAAAACCTTGCGGCTGGTAAGTATAACCACGAGAAGTTGGTGAACGCTGCCATCGGTTAATTTTTATTACATGCACGTTTACGTGTGCTCTAAATCTGAACGGTTATAGAAAAATCATTCAAACAATTGATAAAGGATTATTTCAAATTCACCAATGGTGAGAGAAAGGCCTTTAGCATTGTATTTGTGCTTGTTCTGCTCATTGCCATTGCTCCTCTATTTTTATTTAATGGGTCGCCCAAGCGCCAAACAGATTTTACATTGTTAGAGAATCTCGCGGCTAGTGATACCGCTTTGCATGCCGATGCACGCAATGAAGGTGAGCAGTTTCATGACTATCCTGAGCGCAACTACAATCAAAACCTTTTTCAGTTCAATCCGAACACTGCAAGTGCAGAGGATCTTAAAAAACTTGGCTTTAAAACTTTTATAGCGGAGCGCATAATAAAATTTAGAAATGCAGGTGGGCGGTTTAAAGTAAAAAGCGACTTGTATAAAATCTACGGCATCAATGCTGGTTTTGTTGAATCGCTTTTGCCCTATATTGACTTACCTGATCAACTAACGACGCAAGCAGAAAATAGTAAAGCCCCTTCCACATTTAATAAACCAGTGGTGCCTGCTGCTATCGACCTGAATACTGCTGATACAGTTGCGCTCAACCGTTTGCGTGGCATCGGTAATAAATTGTCTCAAAGGATTGTAAATTTCAGAGAGAAGTTAGGAGGTTTTTACAGTTTGGAGCAATTGAATGAGGTGTATGGCTTAAATCCAGAGGTTATAGAGAGCATTAAGCCGCGTTTCAACAACCAATTAAAGCCTTTTCGTTTAATCAATATTAATACCATTACCGCTGAGGAATTAGGTCAACACCCGTATGTAAAGAAGAGTCTTGCGCAAATCATTGTGAATTATAGAACTCAGCATGGTGCCTTTAAATCAATCGATGAATTATTGAATGTGAAGGTATTAGAGGAAAAAACACTTGAAAAATTAAAAAATTATCTCATTCTTTAAAAAGATAATAAATTCTTAAGATTTAAAATTATATTTTTGCAGAAAATATGAATTTCGAAATTTCAGAAAGCCAGTTAATGATAAGACAGATGTGCAAAGATTTTGCAGATCGCAACATTCGCCCAAATGTGATGGTTTGGGACGAGGCGCAAACTTTTCCAATAGAAATTTTCCATGAAATGGGAAAGTTAGGTTTAATGGGTATTTTAGTACCTGAAGAATACGGAGGCGCAGGTTTAGGTTACTTCGAGTATGTTGATGCCATTGTAGAAATTTCAAAAGTTTGTGGTTCAATCGGTCTTAGTATGGCGGCTCACAATAGTTTGTGTACTGGTCATATTATGATGTTTGGTAACGATGAGCAAAAGAAAAAATGGTTACCAAAATTGGCGAGTGGTGAGTGGATTGGTGCATGGGGTTTAACCGAAGCCAATACAGGTAGCGAT
>CANFUB010000358.1 GCA_947450015.1 Bacteroidota bacterium
ATTTGTTTTCGCGATTTGTAAACTGTTTGGATATCTTGAGTTGTCTCATTTATTTATTGCGCTATTATACAGGACTTAAGGGTTTTTGAGAAAATTAAAAGGCTGCAAATATACATTAAACTCACCAAAATCCTAAAAAATGAGGGGGTTTGCAACTTCTTTTTAAGCAGCAAAAATCAGACCAAAATTGTGTTTTGTCAGTTTTTATTTTTTTTATTGTTGAATAAATAAAAGAAGTCAAAAAATACCCGTTTGTAAAGGCGTTAGACAAGTCGAACCTCAGTTAATTAACACAAATAGTTTTTGTTCATAACAGAAAGACAAATGAAATTAGGCCTCTAAACGCAAGCGGCAATCTTGATGTTTAGAAGATTACACTGTAGTGTGTAATATTTACGCCTCCAAAAATACCATATCCATTTATTATATTGTTCGAAATGGGGGTGGGTTGTGAAAAAGGGTCATCTTGATTTTCCAATTGCAAGGCTTGTCTTTTTAAATACTCATAGCTAGCTTTGCTACAAGTATAGGTTGTTATCAGGAAACCTGAGGTTGGCTTGTTCTTGTAAAGAATGCCATAATAATTGATCCATTTTAAACTCAAAGTTTTAATGCCACTTGGGTTTTCTATAAATAATTTAGAAGCAATATATTCCGACGCATTGGCCGTATTTAAATCGGTAACGTCTACGTATAAATCTTGCGCATATTGCCAATATTTGCTGTAATCCTGAATCTTTACAATCATGTATTGAGGGTTCTGGAAATAATCAAGATTTAGATTGGTTGAAAACTGTCCATAAATGATAGAATCATCTGAATGGTATGAATTGATTACCGTATAATAGCCCTTTGACTTTTTAATACCTGCAGTGTCGGGCAGGAGGTCTTCGCCTTTTGTTAAGCCCAATCCCGGATAGTTGCATTCAAAGCGATAAGTGCGATTAGGTGTGGGTTTTTTAAATGAAGTGCTTGTATAGCTTGGGTACAAACCACCTTTACAGGTCAATGAATCAAACAAAACATTGTCTTCGTAAATTTTAATAAAGGCTTTTGTACTGTTCAATTGCTTGAAAGGCGCATTGTCAATAGGGGATAAACTTTTAGACAATATAAATTTAAAGAGGCTATCGGAACTGAAAAAACAATTCGCTACCAGCTTGCCTTCGTGCTTCGGAAAATTATCAACCTTCTCTGTTTTTTCGCATGATGAAAAAATGATTGAAACAAAAAGTGTTGTTAAAAATAAATACTGTTTCATATGGATTAGAATTTAAAACCAAAGTTCATGGATGGAAGAATGGGGAACAAACCCACTCTGATAATTTGTTTGTTGCCTCGGCCATCAGTGCCAATTTTATAATAAAAAGGATTAATGCGACTGTAAGTATTGTAGATGCTAAAATTAATGTCAATCATGCCCCATTTCTTTTTAATGTGGCGGGTAATACTTAAATCCAAACGGTGGTAATTGGCAAATCTAAAATTGTTTCTACCGGTATAACCATACACTGGCGAAGTGCTGTAAAACGAAGTTGGTGAGTAGCCAGGATAAGCGGCTGTGGCCAAGGTGGTGGCATTACCAGTTCTGAAGACCCATACCAAACCGTAATCCCATTTGTCGCTTTCTTTGTAGTTTAATACAAAAGAAATATCATGTCTGCTATCGTATTTGTAATAAAATTCTTTGCCAAAATTCACCTCAGGTATAGTGCGTTTAATCCACGATAAAGTATAACCAATCCATCCTGTTACGGCACCCGATTTTTTTTGCATTAAAAATTCAAACCCATAGCCTCGGCCTTTGCCTGCTGCCACTTTGTTCTCCCAACTATTGTTTACGTTTAAGAACGATGCACCTTCTTTAAATTCAATGATATGGTTCATACTTTTGTAATACGTTTCGAAAGTAAACTCATACATGTCGTTAAAAGATTTAGCTAAGCCTGCCGCTATTTGGTTCGATGACATGGGTTTTACTTTATCAGTAGCCGGCACCCATAAATCATTTGGTAAACCTAAATTGTTATTCGTTAGTAAATGGATGTTCTGACGCATGTTGGCAAACGATGCTTTTAAAGACCAACTTTTACTTAGTAAATAGCGAGCAGCTATGCGCGGTTGAAGCGAAGGGAAGAAACTTTTTTTGTAATTGTATAAATTAAAATGCAAACCATAATTCATTTTTAATTTCTTCGATACTTCATAATCATCTTCGCCATACAATGAAGTTTCGAGTGAATTAGTTAAGTCAGAACCAAAGGATGTGTCAACGCTGCGCTGCCCTGTTTCTTTGTATTTTATGGTGTTTCTGCCTGGTAAGAATTGGTGGGCGATGGCACTAAATCCAGTTCTGATATAGTGTTTGCCATAGTTAATTTCTGCATCGCTTTTTAAGGAATAATCTCTGATACTGCTTTTAAATGCATTGTAATTTAATTGCTCTAAAGTAGCTGTATCATTCACTTCGGATGATTCAGCAGATTGTACAATTTCGTAATAATATTTGGTGTAATTTAATTGGGTGTTGATGAAGGTATTTTTGTTCAACACTTTGTTCCAACGCAAGCCGCCCAACTGATTGCCCCATTGGTTGCGGTCTTCGCTTCTATCCGAAATGGTTTTGCCATCGTACAAATAGGAGTAGGGTTTACTCTTTACATAGTACTTGTCTTTGCCAGTATAGTAACTCAAATACACCCGATTGGTTTTGTTCACCTTCCAATTGATTTTCGCATTCATGTCAGAAAAAAAGTACCCTTGGGTATAACCATTGTTGCCATTGGCCAATTGAAACAAGGGTTGTAATAAAAAGTCGAGATAGGTTCTTCGTCCGCTGATCATGTAAGATATTTTATCTTTTTTGATTGGTCCTTCTAAGGTTAGTTTAGAAGCCAAGGCGCCAATACTGCCTTCAGCTTTAAAGCGTTTCATATTGCCTTCTTTCATTGTAATATCCAGTACACTGCTTAAGCGACCGCCATAGCGGGCAGGGAATCCCCCTTTTAAAATTTGTACATGGTTAATGGCATCGGTATTA
>CANFUB010000359.1 GCA_947450015.1 Bacteroidota bacterium
AAAATATTCCATATTGCAAGTCATAAAACTAACCTAAATGATAAGCTATGTAATACTTGAAGATGAGATTTCTGATTTAGAAACACTCAGGGCTTACTTAAAAACTGACGCCCGTTTTTTTGAGCTTGGCGCTTTCGATTGCATTGCGAAATTAGATGCTTTTTTAAAAACCAATAAAATTGATTTGGTATTTGCTGACATTAAAATTGGCGAAACCAATCTGTTAAACCATTGGACAAAACTGAGCAAACGACCTGAACTAATTCTCATTAGCTCCTACCCACAATATGCCCTACCGGCATTTACTACCGAGGCTTTGCATTTCATAACGAAACCTATTAAGCCCGAAATTCTATACACTGCACTTGAGCGGGCACAACGCAAAATTCAATTGAACATTACACAGAAAGAACTCAACTTTTTTTTCGTTCAATCGGGTAAAAATAAATTTAATAGGGTGGCTTTTGATGAGTTAATTTGCATAGAAGCCGATGGAGAATATTTGCGTTTACAATTAACAGAGGAGCGTGAAATTTTAGTCTTCAAACGCTTGAAATCTATTTTAAGCGAGTTGCCATTGGCTATTTTTAAACAAATTCACCGCTCTTCTATTATCAATATAAACCATATTGATGCCATCGATTTTCACGAGGTGCAATTAATGAATAAGCAGATTTTAGCTGTAGGTAAAACCTATAAATCAGTGATTCAAGAAATCCTCTCGAGCAACACCACCACACTTTGATTCATTTTCGCTCCGAACTTTTTTAGTTAAAACCAAGTTTAACAACGGCCATAAAATCTTGCATAATAAAAGCATAATGGGCCTTGTGACGTTTAACAAAATAATCAATAATGTACTGCCCTGCAGATACCTGACCACGGTTTACGTTTTCCGAAACACTGTTCGAAATATAAATTGAATAAGGCGCATCATATACTTGCTCAATTTTTATAAAGCCACCTTGCTGATTGTGTTTAATCGCATTTAAAAGCAGATTGCGAAACAACACCTTTAAACCTGGCACATCCCCTTCTACCATATAATTTTCTGCCATGGTAAAAACCAACTTTATTTGCTTTGCTTGCATCATAAAATCAAGGTCTAACAATAAATCTTCAATCAACTCTTTAATAAAAACAGTCTGAATGGTAACTACTTGCTTTTTTTGTGTAGCCAAAGCCATGCTTAAAGTATCATCCAACAAATATTCATAACTAATTAAGGTTTGCTCTGCATTGGCTATACCATTCTCGCCCTTCAGAGCATGGGCAATTTGCGAAAGTGGACTTCTTAAATCGTGCGACAAAGCGGTTGTAAACCATTGACGGTGAATATTGGCCCTTCTCAGTTTAATGTAAGCGACAATTGCAAATAGCAATACAACACCTAAAACCACCAACAATCCAATTAACCAATCTAAGAATTGCTGGTTCCGCATATGTTCATTTTGAATTTTTGCATTGGCCTCCATTAATAAGTCTTTAGCAGCAAGATTAGAAGCCACCGTGCGGTCGTGGTAAAAGTCATCGTTCGAAACATAAACCATTTTTGGAATACTGTCGCTACAGTAAAATTGCTTTGCAAAAAAACCATAAATACCTGCATAATGTCTTTCAACTTCTATGTCGCCAAGATATGCAACTACACCATGGGCCTTGCGCATACATTCAATGGCATTCGTAGAATCATTTTGTTTCAGATACTCTTGTACCAAGCCAATGTTCATTCTAAAGTAAGCCAAGTAGTTTGTAGAAGGAATACCAATGCTTTTGTATAGATAGTCTACGTTTTCATAATGATTAGCATAGTATAAATTCATTAAACCCTCCTCTTTAAATGGCGAAGGCAGTTTATTAAACAATAATTCGATTGGCTTATTATCAAATTGAAGGCTGGTATTTGTCAAATGCATTAACACTGTTTCGATATAGGGTGTATAAGCCTCTATTTTTAAAAACCGGTTACAGATGTATTCAATTTCCTCGCTCGAAATGGCCTTGTTCTCTAAATAAAACGATTTGATAAATATTTTTATTCTGTTGAGCCTAATAAAAGCGTTCTCGGGCCTATATTCGGGCACCTTGGGCAAGTATGCCTTGATATAATAATAACTTTTTTCGTAATGCCCTGTAAAATGACTGCGCTCTATCATTAAATTATAAAGGCCGTATTTCAAATTCGATACAGTTGTATCACTGCTTAGTTCTGCATAATCGGCAGCTTCCTTAAATGTTTTGATGGTGTTATCATAATCTTGGTTTAGATAATATTTATTGGCCAAATCGACATAAGCAAAAACTTTGACCTGCCCCTTTAAACTTGGTATTTTATTCTGAAAGAAATTGAGATCATGGGATCCCAAAAAAGGCCCATCGTAATGGTATGCAGTATACCAAAAAGGTTGATAAGTGGCTTGGGCAGAAAACACGCTTAGGCACAAATAGGCTAAAATAACATACAGCTTCATTCTTTTGCAATATAATAAAAGTCATTGAAAAACTAAGTAAATCAAAAGAGCCGTTCGTTGAGCCATAAGGCACTTTCATAGGAGTAGGTCTTGCGTTCACTGAATAGTTATTTTTTGCACAAAAAATGCAAATACATTTGTTATGAAATTATTAAAAACCATGGAAAATATTGTTTCAGAAATCAAGATAAAGCATCTGCAACTAAAATTGAGTGATGAAAACCTGCACATCAAAACAATGGCATCATCAGAAATATTTGCACTGAGATCAATTCATGAAATTCATATCATCGACTTGGTTGATGAGTTCAACAAATCATTTACGCAACACATCAAAAAAAGAAGCAGTGCTTTTGGCATTATGATTACGGGCATTATTTTGTTTTTAGTTGGTATGGTATTAAAGATTTGGCTAATTTCACTAAGCGGTATTTTGCCTTTAATTCTTGGAATTAAACAACTAAACAATTTAAAAGACCCTACATTAAAATCTTCGCTAAGATTAATAATGACTAATGGAAACAGAGATTTTGAATTTTATAAATTAGACAATGG
>CANFUB010000360.1 GCA_947450015.1 Bacteroidota bacterium
AAAGTGGATTTACCTGCCCCATTGGCACCTGTCAACACAACCAAAGCACCTGCTTGTAATTCACAATTAAAAGGTTGAATTAACAAAGCTTCTTTGCGTTTAATCTGTAGGTCGATAAATTTTAACATGGTTAGTATTTCCGCTTTAATAAAATAAACAAAACAATTGGTCCTCCGATTAAGGCTGCCGACACATTAATTGGTAAATGAAAATTGAAAATTGCTAAGTTCCCAAGTATATCGCAAACCAATGCCATGCTTGCACCTATCAAAATATTGAGCAATAGTAATTTTTTAAAATTGGCTGTTCTGTATACCATTCTTGCAACATTCGGTACCGCCATACCAATGAAAGCGATTGGACCACAAAAGGCAGTCACAACACCTGCTAACAAACCTGTGCACATTAAGATTTGCAAAGCAACTTGTTTTGTTTTTACACCTAAGGTGTAGGCCACATCGTTGCCCAATATCATAATGGAAAGCGGTTTCATTAAAGTGAAACTCCAAACAATGCCTATGCTTACAAAAAACAATAAAGTGTATAACGACCAATCAATGGTGTTGTAAAATGAACCCATGTTCCACAATGCAAATTGTTTCAAATCGGTTGGATTGGCCAAGTAATCAATCAAGGTTTGAAAGGCCCCTAAAATTTGACCAACGATAACGCCAAACAAAAGTAATATGTAGGAATAACCAAACCGATGAGAAACCAATAAGGCCAATAACAATATACCAAAAGCGCCAATAAAGCCTGCAAGGGCAATACCTATTGACTGAACATAGACGGAGTTTAAAAAAGGAATAGAAGCACCACCAATAATTACAATCCCTACTGCTAGTGAAGCACCTGAACTAACGCCAAGAACATAGGGACCAGCCAATGGATTTTTAAACAATTGCTGCAACATTAAACCTGCAGCCGATAAGGCCGCACCTGCTGCAATTGCAGTAAAAACTTTTGGAAATCGAATGGAGCCTAAGATGGTTTCAGAAAAAAAATTATCATTCAATGGATTAATAAACGTTGGTATACAAAAAGTATCTATTAGTATTAAAATGACCAATAGAACAACCATTGTTATGAATCGATTATTTCGCATTGAAAAAAATTATATGCAACAGTGCATTTATAAATGGCTGCGAATATAACTAATTGGAAATTTAGAACGACCAACATTCAGTTTCAAATATTGAATAGTATAAATGCGAAGACACTTTGTTTATTTCAATAGCGCTTTAAAACAATCTTTGCCTTTCATCGGTTTAAATAATAAATTTGCACCCTATGTCAATCGAATCCTCTTCTGAAAGAATCATAAAAGCGCCAACAGGCAATACCTTACATTGTAAAAATTGGGTAACCGAAGGTGCCTATAGAATGTTAATGAACAACCTTGATCCTGATGTTGCCGAAAAGCCTGAAAACCTTGTGGTATATGGTGGTACCGGTAAAGCTGCGCGCAATTGGGAAAGTTATCATTTAATTGTAAAAGCCCTTGAAGATTTAAATGAAGATGAAACTTTATTGGTTCAATCGGGCAAGCCCGTTGGTATTTTGCCAACCCATAAAGATGCCCCACGTGTTATTATTTCTAATTCACAACTGGTGCCGCATTGGGCCAATTGGGAAAACTTTAGAGCATTAGAAGCAAAAGGTTTAACCATGTACGGTCAAATGACTGCAGGTAGTTGGATATACATAGGCTCGCAAGGCATTGTGCAAGGCACCTACGAAACCTATGCGGAATGCGCACGTCAACATTTTGGTGGGACTTTAAAAGGCACCTTAAATGTTACCGCTGGTTTAGGTGGTATGGGTGGAGCTCAACCATTGGCCATTACCATGAACGAAGGCGTTTGTTTAGCTGCCGAGATGGAAGAATGGCGCATTAAAAAACGCTTAGAAACACGTTACCTCGATTATATGACCAAGGACATTGACCAAGGCATAGACATGGCATTGAAGGCAAAAGAAAATGGCGATGCCGTTTCTATTGGTGTTGCTTGTAATGCGGTTGATTTATTAGAACGCTTAAAAAGCCGCGGCATCATACCAGATACCTTAACCGATCAAACCAGTGCACACGATCCATTGGTTGGTTATTTTCCAGAGCACTATGATGTAGAGAGTGCAGATAAATTAAGAAAAGTAAACCCTGATCGTTATATTGAAGAGAGCTATCAAACCATGGTGCACCATGTGCGTTTGATGTTGGAATTCCAAACCAAAGGCAGTATTGTTTTTGATTACGGCAATAATTTGAGAGGCCGTGCCTTAGAAAAAGGTTTAACCAATGCTTTTGATTTTCCAGGTTTTGTACCTGCGTTTATTCGTCCACAGTTTTGCTTAGGCCGTGGCCCTTTCCGTTGGGTGGCATTGAGTGGCAACCCTGAGGATATTTATGCTACTGATAGAAAAATATTAGAATTATTTCCAAACGACGAAGGTTTAAAACGTTGGATTACCATGGCGCAAGACCGTATTGAATTCCAAGGATTGCCTGCACGTATTTGTTGGTTGGGTCAGGGCGAAAGAGAATTGGCCGGACTCGCCTTTAACGAAATGGTAAAGAATGGTGAGGTAAGTGCACCAATTGTAATTGGTCGCGACCACCTTGACACAGGCTCTGTAGCATCGCCTAACAGAGAAACAGAAGCCATGTTAGACGGTAGCGATGCCATTGCCGATTGGCCAGTATTAAATGCTTTGATTAACACTGCAGGTGGTGCTAGTTGGGTAAGCTTACACCATGGTGGTGGTGTTGGTATCGGTTATAGTATACATGCAGGCATGGTGATTGTTGCCGATGGCAGTGACGATGCAGCCATTCGATTAAAGCGTGTGTTGCACAACGATCCAGCAATGGGTGTAATCAGACATGCCGATGCTGGTTATGATATTGCAAAAGATACGGCTCGCAAACACCGCTTAGATATTAAAGAAAGATTGGCTAATAAGTAATATTATTGGGCTGTAAAATTAACTTTCTCCAAGAATTTCCATTTTC
>CANFUB010000361.1 GCA_947450015.1 Bacteroidota bacterium
CGAACAAACTACCCAACAACAAGAAGAATCTCGTCTTGAATAAGTTTGTTGAAACGGTTCGGTTGTAAATTTTTCGCATAAAAATAATTTGTTGCCACAAATTTAATATTAAAGTCATTCTCAACCTTACTAGTTTTATCAAAAAACTGTCATAATTATTCACAAAAAATCAAATTATCAACATTTTTTGACTTTAGTCAATTTAAAAAGGCTTAAATGTGTTCACTATTCTATACATTTACAAAAACACGACTTATTTGATTTAAATCAATCCCTAATCGCTTGCTGCCATTGAAATTATACAAATTTGAAAATAAATTTGAAGTTCAAAAAACAACATTAAATTCTAATAAACAAGTCATTAGTAGTCCTAACATTGAATTTATTTAATAAAATCGAATTTTGTATAAAAACCAAATATTTGAAATAGGCGAAATGCAGGCGAAATATGCGTTTTTCGACCCAATTATTTAAATATAACATTCAATTTTAATGAATTTACGCTTAATTTTGCAGTCGAACCATGCAAAATATCCAACTATACAATACCTACTCCAGAACCATTGAAAAGTTTGAACCCCTTCAACCTCCTTTTGTAGGCATTTATCTTTGCGGACCAACAGTATACGGCCTCCCCCACTTAGGCCATGTTCGTGGACCTGTGTTTTTCGATGTTTTGCACCGCTACCTCAAAAAATGCGATTATAAAGTGCGATTGGTTAGAAACATTACTGATGTCGGTCACCTTGTAAACGATGCCGATGAAGGTGAAGACAAAATCGCAAGATTGGCCAAAATTGAGCAATTAGAACCCATGGAAGTAGCACAATTTTATACCAATAAATACCACGAAATGCTGAATGCCTTAAACCTCATTCCTGCATCCATTGAACCTAGAGCGAGTGGTCATATTATTGAGCAAATCGAAATGATTGAAACCATTATCAACAATGGGTATGCCTACGCTTCGAATGGCTCGGTTTATTTTGATGTTTTAAAATACAGTGAAACCAACGATTACGGCAAACTTTCTGGCAGGGTTTTAGAAGACTTAATCGCAGGTGCAGGCAACGAAGCCCGCGAATTGGAAGGCCAAGAAGAAAAAAGAAATCCCAATGATTTTGCACTTTGGAAAAAGGCCGGACCAGAACATATTATGCAATGGAATAGCCCATGGAGCAAAGGGTTCCCAGGATGGCACATCGAATGTAGCGCCATGAGCAAAAAATACTTGGGCGACACTTTCGATATTCACGGCGGTGGTATGGACTTACTATTCCCTCACCACGAGTCAGAAATTGCACAATCTACTGCTTGTACTTCACACAATCCAGCCAAGTATTGGATGCACCACAACATGATTACCATTAATGGTCAAAAGATGGCCAAATCATTGAACAATGGCATTAGTGTGCAAGCCTTTTTCTCGGGCGATCATCCGCTTTTAGAGAAAGCCTACTCGCCTATGACCCTCAAGTTTTTTATTTTGATGGCGCATTACAGAGGTACACTTGATTTCAGCAATACCGCTTTACAAGCCGCTGAAAAAGGACTCTCACGCTTAATGGCTGCTTCTGAAACCCTTAAAAAATTGCGTGCAAGTAGTATTGAAAATGGTTCAGTAAAAGTATTAATTGACGAAGCGTATCAAGCCTTAAACGACGATTTAAATACCCCTATTTTAATTTCTAAATTATTCGAACTAGCAACCGTAATCAATTCTGCAAACGGCGGCACCGCTAGCATATCTAACGATGAGTTGAATTTACTAAACACCCATTTCGATGCCTTTATTTTTGATATCCTTGGCTTAAAAGCTGAGCTGAGTGCAAACAACGAAAAGCTCGATGGGGTTATGCAAATGCTCTTGACCATGCGCAATGAAGCGAAGGCGAATAAAAACTATGCGCTATCTGATGAAATTCGCAATAAGTTAAGTACTTTAGGTTTCGAAATTAAAGACGGAAAAGACGGCAGTTCATATACCATTTCTTAATCATTTTATACCTTTAATACATCGGTATAAAAAGTGCATATCCTTTTGCAGAACGCCTTGAATAAACCTTTTATTTTCATTTTATTTGCGATGCTATGAATTATTGGCTTGTAAAATCAGAACCCTTCAAATACTCTTGGGAAAAATTCGAGAAAGATAAGCTCACAACATGGGATGGGGTAAGAAATTACCAAGCCAGAAACAACCTTAGAGAAATGCAATTAGGCGACCAAGTTTTATTTTACCATAGCAACGAAGGCAAAGAAATTGTAGGCATAGCAGAAGTTGTTCGCGAATCTTACCAAGACCCAACAACAGAGGATACCAATTGGTTGGTGGTTGACCTAAAACCCGTTAAAAAACTGAAGAAAACGGTTACCTTAGAACAAATAAAATCCAACGATTTACTTTCAAATATTGGCTTAATCCGTCAAGGGCGATTAAGCGTTATGAAAGTTGAGAAAATGGAATTTGATACCATTATAAAACTTTCAAAATAATACAAACATTGGAAGAAAAATTATTATACGACCACTTAAAACTCAATGCCACGCTTCACCGTTTGGCTTATGAGTTGGTAGAAAACCATGGCAACTTTGCGAACACTGCCATTGTAGGATTGCAGCCACGCGGGATTATGCCTGCCAGAATCATTCGTCAATTGGTGGAAGAAATTATTGGTTCCAAAATTAAATATGGGGAGTTAGACATTACGTTTTACCGCGATGATTTTAGAACTGCAGAAAAACAATTGGTGGCCAACCCTATTCACATCCCATTTAGTACCGAAGGGTTGAAAATTATTTTGATAGACGATGTGTTGTTTACGGGTCGCAGTATCCGCAGCGCCATGGATGCCTTGCTCGATTTTGGGCGACCGGCAAAAGTGGAATTGTGTGTGCTTATTGATCGCAAGTTCAACAGAGAAAATCCAATAGCCCCCGACTATGTGGGCAAGAGCATAGATACCAGAGGGCACGCTCAAAAAGTTAAGGTCGACTGGGAGGACAACA
>CANFUB010000362.1 GCA_947450015.1 Bacteroidota bacterium
AATGTTGGAGGATCCAATTGTATTAAACGCAATCCCTAAAGATGTTAGATTTGCTTGGAGCGCTAAACCAGAAAGTGAAGAAGTAGAAGTTTACCAATTATATGCTTTGCGTGCAACCAAAGATGGCAAATCAGCTTTGGGTAGTGGCGAAGAGAATATTATTGCCGATGCATTTGCTACCAACAGCGCCAATACTGGCGAGGTTGAGGTGAGCATGAGCATGACCCAACAAGCTTCTAAAGTTTGGAAAAATATTACGAGAAAGGCAGCTACTAACAATGACTTTATTGCCATTGTATTAGATAATAAAGTATTCTCAGCTCCACGTGTGAATGGCGAAATACCAAACGGTAATTCATCTATCAGTGGAAGTTTCTCTGTTGAAGAAGCAACCGATTTAGCCAACGTATTAAAAGCTGGTAAATTACCTGCACCTGCTACCATTATTGCAGAAGATGTGGTTGGTCCAACATTGGGAGCAGAATCTATTAAAAAAGGTATTAACTCATTCATCATCGGTTTTGGTGCTGTGTTAGTATTAATGTTATTATACTACAAACGCGGTGGTTTAATTGCAACCATTGCCGTTTTTGCTAACATATTCTTTATCATTGGTATTTTAGCGTCATATGGTGCAGCCTTAACCTTACCAGGTATCGCGGGTATCGTGTTAACCATCGGTATGGCGGTTGATGCGAACGTACTGATTTACGAAAGGATTAAAGAAGAACTAAGAAACGGCAGAAGCATGAAGTTATCTGTTTCGCAAGGTTTCTCTGCAGCCTTCTCTTCAATCATTGATGGTAACTTAACCACTTTAATTGCCGCGATTATTATGACCTTCGTTGGTGCTGGTCCAGTTTACGGTTTCGCAATTATTTTGATCATTGGTATCTTAACCTCATTGTTCACTTCAATCTTTATTACTAGAATTTTAATTGAGAGAAGAACTGAAAAAGGTAAGGATGTATCCTTCTCAAATAGCTTTACCAAAGACTTAATGTTAAATGCTAATTTCGATTTCATTGGAAAAAGAAAACGTTTCTATGCAATCTCTACCATTATAATCGTTATTGGTTTTGCTGTCTTAATTAAAAACGGTGGTTTAAGTGCTGGTATCGATTTCAAAGGCGGTTACGGTTACGTAATGCAATTGGAAACAGGTTTACAAGCTGAGAATGTTAAAGCTGCCTTAGACAAAGGTTTGCCTAACAGTAGCAATGAGGTAAAAACCATTGGTACCGAAGGCCGTTATAAAATTGTAACAACTTACAAAATTAATGAGGCAAGCGTAAATGCAGATACAATCGAGGAAGATGTAATCAAGGCCCTTGCACCATTTAAAGCAACTAAAGAAAGCATTTTGAGTAGTTCTGAAGTTGGTCCAACAGTGGCATCTGATATCAGAACAAAATCAATGTGGGTTGTAATTGTTTCAATTATTGCCATCTTTATTTATATTATCATTCGTTTCAAAAACATTGGTTTTGCAGTAGGTGCTATTATTGCATTGTTGCATGACGTGTTAATGGTATTTGCCATCTTTGCTTTATTAGATGGTGTTGTACCTTTCGCTTTAGAAATGGATCAAAACTTTATTGGTGCGGTGCTAACCATTATTGGTTATTCGATTAACGATACGGTTGTAATTTTCGATAGAATTAGAGAGAACTTAAACGAGTTCAAATCTGAGCACGATAAAGGTAAAATCATTAACAGTGCGATTAACCAAACCATGAGCAGAACCATTATGACCTCTGTAACAGTATTTGTTGTTGTATTGGTATTGTTCTTATTCGGTGGTTTAGCATTGAAAGGCTTCTCTTTAGCTTTATTAATTGGTGTTATTAGTGGTAGTTACTCTACCATCTTTATCGCTTGTCCAATTGTATTAGACTTGTTTAAAAAAGATAAATCAATGATTAGCTAATCATTCTAAATAAATTTAAAAAAGCCCTGTGTATACAATACACAGGGCTTTTTTATTGTATTACTTGTACAGTCCTATTACCAAGTTTGTTGATACTTATAATTATGAATGAATAATACAACTTTAAGTTAAAACTATACAAATTTTTAAATTAAAGAAAGTGAAGCTTTGCCAAGTGAAAGTCCTTTCACAAATTTAAATTCTAAAAAATGATAAAAACAGATTGTATTGACGCTTGTCTAGCGTGTATTGTAACTTGTGAAACATGTATGACTGATTGCGTAAAAGAAGGCAACCAAGCATGTATTTTACTTTGCCGCGATTGCGCAGACATCTGTGCCTTGTGTGCCAGATTCGAAGCAAGAAGTTCGCCATTTGCCTTTGAACTTCATGCCATATGTGCGCAAATTTGTATGGCGTGTGCCGATGAATGCATTAAACATGCACAACACCATCAAAGTTGTAAGGCTTGCGCTGAGGCTTGTAAAAAATGTGCTGAAATTTGTACCAAATATTCATCCAAACCTTCTCATTAAACCAGTATGCAAATACAAATTAACACCGACCATACCATCAAAAAAAACGAGGCAACGCGAGAGGAGTTCATTAGGCTCATTACTGTTGAATTAAAAAATTTCAGTCAACATATTACCCGAATCGAAGTTCATTTTACAGATGAGAACGGAAATAAAACTGGGCAAATGGATAAAAAATGTTTGATGGAAGCGCGCATTGAGGGCCGACAACCGATTGCAGTTAATGACCATAGCAATACTGAGGCTTTAGCCTTGGATGGCGCAATCGAGAAACTAAAACATGCTTTAGATTCAATGTTTGGGTCGTTAAAAAATCACTAGCTGCAAAAAAAAATTAGACAAAAAGAAAACCCGAACCAATTGGTCCGGGCTTTCTTTTTGAGTAGATAACAAAATTATTTATTTAATACGATTGCTTTAGTAGCAACTTGATTGTCAGCAATAACTTTCACCATGTAAACACCGTTTGCATACATTGATAAATCAATATCCGCATTGTTGCTGTTTACTGTTACTGTTTTAACAACCTCACCTACTGAATT